>CAJUIM010000036.1:5900-28213 GCA_910586275.1 uncultured Lachnospiraceae bacterium
AGCCGTACATTCTTACGCGGGTAATGGGTACTGGTAGGGGCGATGCGGAACTAAAAACAGCATCGCGCCGGACAGTGCCAGTAAGGATGTATGGCGGAAGCCGTACATTCTTACGCGGGTAATGGGTACTGGTAGGGGCGATGCGGAACTAAATTAGGAGGCAAAGAGTCATGGGCGAGCAGGCAAGGGCACCCAGAAGAGGCCATGGGCATGGCCCCCATCATGGAATGATGCCGGGGGAGAAAGCAAAGGACTTCAGAGGGACGCTGAAAAAAATCATAGGATATATGGGCGCGTACAAATATGGACTGGCGGCGGTTATGATATTTGCGGTGGGAGGAACCGTATTTAATATCATAGGGCCGAAGATCCTGAGTAAAGCCACGACGGAACTGTTCAATGGGCTGATGGCAAAAGTATCGGGAACCGGAGGCATTGATTTTGGGCAGATAGGAAAGATATTGCTTCTTTTGCTTGGGGTATATGCTTTCAGTTCCTGCCTGTCTTTTTTTCAGGGCATGATTATGACGGGAATCTCACAGAAAATGTGTTATTGTTTCCGGAAGGAAATTTCCGAAAAAATGAACCGCATGCCTTTGGAATATTTTGAGTCAAGGACGGTAGGGGAAGTGCTGTCGCGCATTACGAACGATGTGGATACTTTAGGGCAGAGCCTCAATCAGAGCGTTACCCAGCTGATTACCTCAGTGACGACGATTGTGGGAGTGCTTGTCATGATGCTCAGCATCAGCCCGCTGATGACTCTGATTGCTTTGGTTATTCTGCCGGTATCGGGGACTTTGATTGGGGTGGTGGTGAAATTCTCGCAGAAATATTTCGTGGCGCAGCAGAATTATTTGGGAAAAATCAACGGCCAAGTGGAAGAAATATACAGCGGGCATAATATTGTCAAGGCTTTTAACAGGGAAGAACAGGCACTGAAGGAATTTACCGAGACGAATGCCGTATTGTACCAATCCGCTTGGAAATCCCAGTTCCTTTCAGGGATGATGCAGCCTGTCATGATGTTTGTAGGCAATCTGGGATATGTGGCGGTGGCGGTAAGCGGAAGCCTGCTGGCAATCAGAGGGACGATACAGGTCGGTGACATTCAGGCTTTTATCCAATATGTAAAGAACTTTACCCAGCCCATAACACAGGTGGCGCAAGTATCCAATATGCTGCAGTCCATGGCGGCTGCCGCGGAGAGGGTCTTTGAATTCTTGGGGGAAAAGGAAGAGGACATTAGCGTGGAACATGCGGCCCGGCCGGAACAGATAAAGGGCAGCGTCAGTTTTGAGCATGTGAAATTCGGATATAAGCCGGATAAGCTGATTATCCATGATTTCAGCAGTCAGATAGAGCCGGGGCAGATGGTGGCGATCGTAGGGCCTACCGGAGCCGGAAAAACCACTATAGTGAAACTGCTGATGCGCTTCTATGATGTGAACAGCGGTCAGATTAAGGTGGACGGGCACGATATACGGGAGTTCAACCGAAGCGAACTGAGGGAGGGCTTTGGCATGGTGCTGCAGGATACATGGCTTTTCAAGGGGACAATTATGGAAAATATCCGTTACGGCAGATTGGATGCCACGGACGAGGAAGTGGTGGAGGCGGCAAAAGCAGCCCATGCACACCGGTTTATCCAGACACTGCCGGGCGGGTATCAGATGGAACTGAATGAAGATGCCAGCAATGTATCCCAGGGACAGCGTCAGCTGCTGACCATTGCACGCGCCATCCTTGCGGACAACCGGATATTGATTCTGGATGAGGCAACCAGTTCCGTGGATACAAGGACAGAGGCCAGGATTCAGAAAGCAATGAACAATCTGATGAAGGGAAGGACCAGCTTTGTCATAGCCCACCGGCTTTCCACTATACGGGATGCGGATTTGATTTTGGTCATGAAAGACGGGGATATCATAGAGCAGGGAACACATGAGGAACTGCTGGCGCAGAACGGATTTTATGCGGAACTGTATGATTCACAGTTTGAGAATGTGACGGCTTAGAGTGTGTCTGAAAATTCATTCCCGGCATCTGCACGCCTCACTTTGCGTGATATTTGCGCCAAATTCAGGTTACATAGCCCACTATGCGCCCTTCATTTGGCACAAATCTTCCACAAATTGTGACGCACATCTGCCAGAAAGCAATTTTCAAATACACTCTAGAGCGTGTCTGAAAATTCATTCCCGGCATCTGCCGGAAGGCAATTCTTACCGAAAAGAGGGCGGGTGCAAGGAAAAGCCCCTCCGAACCTTGCCGAAAGGGCCGGAGGGGTGAATAGTCATTGCATTATAAGCCGAAGCCAAAGTAACGGACGGCATTATAGTAAGAGATATCCGTTACAATTTCGGATAAGGTGTCCATGTCTGCAGGAAATTCCCCGTTTTCTACTAGATCTCCGATAAAGCTGCATAAAATGCGGCGGAAATACTCATGCCTTGCATAGGAAAGGAAACTTCTGGAATCGGTGAGCATGCCTACGAAGCCGGAAAGGTTGCCCAGATTGGCCAGAGATGTCAGCTGGTCGGTCATTCCCTGTTTGTGGTCGTTGAACCACCATGCGCTTCCCTGCTGTATCTTGGCAACTGCCGTGGCATCCTGGAAACAGCCCAGGATGGTGCCGACGGAGGCATTGTCATACGGGTTTAAGCTGTAAATAATTGTTTTGGGCAATGCATTATTTTCTTCCAGTGCATTTAAGAAATCTGCGGTCTGGGAAGACGGCGCGTAGTTATTGATACAGTCATAGCCGGTATCGGGACCGAGTTTGGCATACATCGCCTTATTATTGTCACGCTTTGTGCCGTAATGCAGCTGCATGACCCAGCCTCGCCGGCTGTATTCTTTGCCAAGGAAAAGCAGAAATGCGGTTTTGAACTGCAGTTCCTCTTCCCGGGAAATGACATTGCCGGAACCGGCCTGATATCTTTTGGCAAAAATGGATTCAATCTTTTCCTCGGCAGCAGGCATGTACATAACATATTCCAAGCCGTGGTCGGATACCCGGCATCCCATGGAAGCAAAGAAATCCATGCGTTTCATAAGAGCCTCTTTCAGTGTTTGGAAGGAGGTTATTTTTATGCTGCTGACTTCGGACAATTTGGCAAGATAGTCGGTATAATCCGGCTTTTCCAAATTCATGGCTTTGTCAGGCCGCCATGCAGGAAGTACCTGTACGTTAAACGTATGATCCAGGGCAATCTGTCTGTGCCATTCCAGATTATCTGCCGGATCGTCGGTGGTGCAGATTAAGGTAACATTGGATTGCTGAATCAGGGAGCGTACGCGCATCGAAGGGGATGCCAGTTTTTCGTTGCAGAGGTTCCATACTTCTTTTGCTGTGTTTTTGTTCAATACGCCGTGATAGCCGAAATAACGCTGTAGTTCCAGATGGCTCCAGTGGAAGAGCGGGTTACCTATGGCCTTTCCCAGTACTTCGGCCCATTTGAAAAATTTTTCTTCGTCAGCGGCATCGCCGGTAATATATCGTTCCTCTACGCCGCAGGAACGCATGAAGCGCCACTTATAGTGGTCGCCGCCCAGCCATACTTGGGTAATATTCTCAAACTGTCTGTCTTCTGCGATTTCCTGTGGGTTGATATGGCAATGGTAATCTAAGATGGGAGTTTTTGCCGCATAATCATGGTAAAGGGTCTGTGCGGTGGGATTGTTCAATAAAAAGTTGCTGTCCATGAAATTTTTCATTGGGATATCCTCCTTCATATTTTCTTTGCTATTGCTTCGCATGCTTTTAAAGCCGGTACGCTGGTTAAAACCGATGCGTTTTCGGAATCTTTCTTATGTTCAGAAAGAGATCCTTTTCTGAAATACGTTAAGGCAAGGTCGTGCCCCGTTTGATGAGTTCGCCGGAAAAAATACATTTCTGCGGCATTCCGTCCCCGTTTAGGGTATGGATCAATGTTCTCACCAATTGGCGGGAAATGCATTCCAGCCGGTTATCCACCGAGGTAAGTTCCGGTTGGCAGCATATGGCCAACAGGGAATTGTTATATCCGACTACGGACAAGTCCTTTGGGATGTCCAAGCCTATCCGGCGTGCATATTTTATGGCGGCTGTGGCCAGCAGGTCATCCGATGCAAGGACGGCGCGGAAAGAAAGCCCTGCTTCTCTCAGGCTGTTCAGAAATCGGCAGACATCGTCTATGTCGTCCCTTGCGCCGGGGTAAAACTGCTGGTATCTTCTGTCCGAAGGCAAGCCCCGCAAGAGAAAGGCGGATTGGCAGCCGGCCAGTTTCTTCCTGCCGCTGTAGGACATGGAATTGTAAAGGTATAGGATGTCTTCGGCGCCGGAATCAATGAGGTACAAAGCGGCTTCCTGCATGGCTTTGAAGTCATCACACAGCGTACAATATACGTTTGGGCAGTCAAAATCTGCATTTAAGAGCATGACAGGCAATTGGCGGGCGGCATCCCGGATATATTCATTGTCCGGATCCGAAGCTTCCACAAAATGGGAACCGACTAAAATCACGCTGTCAACTTTCCGGGAAATCATCAGGTGAAGGGCGTTCTTTTTATTTTCCAAGTCATAGCCGGTGCAGCAGAGTATGGATTGATAACCGTTGTCCCGCAGGCTGCGTTCGATATGGCAGACTGCCTTGGCCAGGTAAAGATCGGAAGAGTCGGCACAGAGAATGCCAATCGTATGCATGGAATTCAGTCCGAGTCCCCGGGCAAACGCATTGGGGGTATAGCCGTTTTTTTCAATGATATCCAGCACCTTTTTCTTGGTTTTCGGCGTTACGTTCGTGCTGCCGTTTAAAACACGGGAAACTGTGGCAATGGAAACACCGGCCATTTGGGATATGTCATAAATGGTCATAGGGCAGCCTCCTGTCTGAATGGGATGAAACATATGCTTGTTTCTATAAGTATTCTTTCAAAAAATGAATGGATTTATGTAACCGTTTACATAAAATAATTTACAGATATTATACAATAGTAATGAAACAAATACAAGATTGCTGTTCGGCCAAGCACGAAAATCAATTTTCGGCTTAAAACATAAATGTATTGACGATGATTTTGAATTATAATAGAATTGAAAATGTAAGGGCTTACATAGGGGATGGGGGATAGGAGGACAAAAAGGGATTCGGGAAAGGACAAGGAAATGGAACTGCTGAATAAGGCATTGGCAAAGAAGAAAGAGAGGCCTGTAAAGGTATTGCAGTTTGGGGAGGGGAATTTTCTCCGTGGGTTTGCGGATTATATGATAGATATAGCAAACGAAAGAGGATATTTTGACGGAGATGTTGTTTTGGTGAAACCGAAGGAAGGGGGGAGTCTGGAAAAATTTCATAAGCAGGAATGTCAGTATACCGTATCGCTGAAAGGAATTGAGGGCAATAAGGCATCCGTGCGGAACCGGATAGTTACATGTGTGACGGATGCCGTGGCGGCATATGAGGAATATGGGCGGTACAGTGAGTATGCCAAATTGGCATCGCTTCGCTTTATTGTGTCCAATACAACGGAAGCAGGGATTGTATATGACGGCTCGGACAGGCCGGAAATGACGCCGCCTCATAGTTTTCCGGGTAAGCTAACTAAATTTCTGTATGAAAGATACCGGTATTTTGGCGGGGCGGCGGACAAAGGACTGATTATGCTTCCGACGGAACTGATAGACGATAACGGGATCCGGTTAAAGGAGTGCGTGGTTAAGCTGGCGGTTCTCTGGCAGCTGGAAGACGGTTTCAGGGCATGGCTGGACGAAGCATGTATTTTCTGTTCCACTTTGGTAGACCGTATTGTTTCCGGTTATCCGAAAGACGAAGAAGGGGACCTTTGGAAGCAGTTCGGGTATGAGGACCATCTGATTGTGGCAGGCGAGCCTTTTGCCCTTTGGGTAATCGAAAGCAGGGAAGATATTTCCGGGGAGTTTCCGCTGGGGGAAGCAGGGCTTCCCGTTATATTGACGGACTGCCAGAAACCTTATAAGCAAAGAAAGGTAAGGATATTGAACGGTGCCCATACTTCTTTTGCGCCGGCTTCTTATCTGGCCGGCAATGACTATGTGCTGCAGTCTATGGAAGATCGGCTGATTTATGAATTTATGCATGATACGGTATATGACGAAATTATACCCACTCTGGCCTTGCCGGAAAAGGAACTGAAGGATTTTGCAGAGGCGGCGGTTGTCAGGTTCTGCAATCCGTATGTGAAGCATGCCCTTTTATCCATAGCGCTCAATTCCGTATCCAAGTGGCGCGCCAGATGTCTGCCCAGTTTTCTTGGGTATGTGGAGAAGAACGGGAAACTGCCCGGGCATCTTACGTTTTCCCTGGCGGCTTTGATGGCATTCTGCACAGGCAGTGAATGCAGCGGGAAAGCACTGATCGGAAAGCGGGGGGACGAGAAATATGAAATTCTGGACGAGGAAGCCGTGCTGCGTTTTTTTGCGGAAAACAGCGGTAAAGATACGGGAGAATTTGTGAGATTGTTTTTATCCGGCGAAGAGTTTTTCGGGCAGGATTTAACCGGGATTGACGGTCTGACAGATCGGGTCACGGCTTATCTGACGGAAATAAAGAGATTGGGGATGCGTGGGGCTATGGAAAAATATTTTTCGGTCTAGAGGACGGGTGAGAAAATATGGCGGAAGTGATTCGAATCCATAAGGATGACAACGTGGCAGTAGCTGCGGAGGTAGTGAAAAAGGGCGATAAATTTACAGTGGGCAGCCAAGAGTACGAAGCGGTGACGGATATTCCGGCGGGGCATAAGGTGGCTCTTTGTGACATAGGGGAAAAAGAACCCGTCATAAAATACGGGTATCCCATAGGGACTGCCTCTGCCAAGGTGGCAAAGGGGGAATGGGTTCATACGCACAATATAAAAACCGGCCTGAAGGATTCGGTTCCATATTGTTATGAACCGGCGTGGAGGGAAGCAAAGGCAGAAGGCGAAGCCTTTTTCATGGGTTATGAGAGAGAAGACGGAAAAGCGGGGGTCAGAAATGAAATTTGGATTATCCCCACGGTTGGCTGTGTGAACAATGTGGCCACGGCTCTAGCGAAACAGGCCGCTTCGTCTGTCCGTGGGAGCATAGAGGATGTGGTGGCCTTTCCGCATCCTTACGGCTGTTCGCAAATGGGCGAAGATCAGGAAAACACAAGACGGATTCTGGCGGATTTAGTCAACCATCCCAATGCGGGAGGCGTGCTTGTCTTAGGGCTGGGCTGTGAAAACAGCAATATCGGGGAACTGAAAAAATATATCGGAGCCTATAATGAAAAAAGGGTGAAATTCCTGGTCTGTCAGGAGAGTGATGATGAACTGGCGGAAGGGCTGATGCTGACAGAGGAACTGGCGGAGTATGCTTCCGCGGCGAAACGGGTAAAGATCAGCGCGGAGAAGCTGACCGTAGGGTTAAAGTGCGGCGGCAGCGACGGTTTTTCGGGAATTACGGCCAACCCTCTGGTGGGAAAGTTTTCCGATAGGCTGATCGGCAGCGGAGGGACGGCAATCCTTACGGAGGTGCCGGAGATGTTCGGGGCTGAGACATTGCTGATGAACCGGTGCCAAGAC
The DNA here is from genome assembly GCA_910586275.1 of uncultured Lachnospiraceae bacterium. Classification (GTDB taxonomy): domain Bacteria; phylum Bacillota; class Clostridia; order Lachnospirales; family Lachnospiraceae; genus Kineothrix. Next base: position 13,470 of record CAJUIM010000036.1, read on the forward strand.
GAAGAACTGTTTTATAAAACAGTGGATTTGGTTGACGGTTTTAAAAATTATTTTAAGAGCCATAATCAGGTTATTTATGAAAATCCTTCTCCGGGAAATAAAGCGGGGGGCATTTCCACTTTGGAAGACAAATCCCTTGGATGCACACAGAAATCCGGTTCTGCTCCGGTAAGGGGCGTGCTCGCCTATGGGGAAACCGTAAAGGAGAAAGGGCTGAATCTGCTGAGCGCGCCGGGAAACGATTTGGTGGCGGCTACTGCTTTGGCGGCGGCAGGCGCGCAGATTGTACTGTTTACCACAGGAAGAGGGACTCCTTTCGCCTCGCCGGTCCCGACGGTGAAGATTTCCAGCAATTCGGGCATTGCGGAAAAGAAAGGGGGCTGGATTGATTTCAATGCGGGCGTGCTGGCAGAAGGGGAGGATATGGATACCGTGGCGGAGAGATTTTTTAAATATGTATTAGAGGTGGCTTCCGGCAGAAAGGTAAAGAGCGAGGAATCCGGTTTTCACGATATGGCTATTTTTAAGCAGGGAGTGACGCTGTGATGCGTGAATGGGCATGATATGAGGATTCCGGGGGCGCGGCGGGCCGTGCCGGCTGCATTTTAAAGAGCATAAATGCTTTGGGGACATGATTATCATATTAAAGGAGGAATTACGGATGCAATTAGGAATTAGGCTGCATGATATTGCGAAAGGGACGCTGCCGCAGCGTCTGGGGATTGCCAGAGAGCAGGGATTTTCCTGCGGCCATCTGGCGCTATCCAAAGTCATTGACGAGCACAGCGTGGCGGACGGTGCATTGACGCCGGGGTTTGCCATGTATCTGAGAAAACTGTTTGCGGAGTATGACATTGATGTGGCAGTGCTGGGATGCTATCTTAATCTGGCCAATCCAAACCCACAGGCGTTGGCGGAGACACAGGAGCATTATAGGGCGCATATCCGTTTTGCATCATTGCTTGGCTGCGGAGTTGTGGGGACGGAAACGGGAGCTCCCAATGAGGCGTATGCCTTTGAGGAAGCCTGCCATAGTGAGGAAGCATTGGAGACATTTATACGGAATGTGACGCCGGTGGTCCGGTATGCGGAGCAGATGGGGGTGATTCTTGCCATTGAGCCTGTTTACAGGCATATTGTATATAATCCGGCACGGGCCAGAAAAGTGCTGGATGCGGTGGCATCGCCTAATCTTCAGATTATCCTGGATCCGGTCAACATGCTGGACATCAGCAATTACAAGCGGCAGGGGGAAATCATGGAAGAGGCTCTGGAACTGCTGGGGAAGGAAGTGGCCGTGGTCCATATTAAGGATTTCCGTATAGAAGACGGCGTACTGCAATCGGTTGCGGCAGGAACCGGGGAAATGGATTACTCGAGTTTAATGCGGTTTATGAAGAAAGAAAAACCTTTTATCCATGCCACGCTGGAAGACACGCTGCCGGAAAATGCGGAGGAAGCCAGAAAGCATATGCAGAGGCTGTGGGAGGAGGCATAGGTACTCCGTCCGCAGATCGGAGTACGGCATGCTTTAATCCAAAACAAGTAACTGCCGGACATACTCGTTGACAAAAGGCGTATGGAATTTGGAAGAAATGACCGATTGATAAATATGAGCGGCCTGCACATCCTGCCCCAGCATGGCAAGCCCTGTGGGGGACAGGGTGCGGCGGGCGGCGGCAAGCTTGGAGATCATAGGGATATCCCCGTGGGCCTTCAGTTTTTTAAGAAGGGGAGCCGCATTCTTGCGGAAACCAAGTATGCGGGCATAGCAGACATAATCGTTTCCCACATATTCCTCCATTTGTTCCCGTGTCATGTTTAAAAGTATATGAAGAAGACTGCGGCTGACTCCGGCGTAAGTAAGGTTCCGGGATTTCAGCAGGCTGCAGAATTGTTCATAACCGGAAAAACGGAAAACATTCCGGCAAATTTTATCGGATAAATCCCGGCTGACATCGAAATACTGCCGGAACCCTTCCGGGGCTTCCGACAAAAGCTTATAGTGCAGCAGTGAGGAAAAATCGTCACTGCAGATAGGGAAACTCCGGCGATAGGCATTTTTCAGCAGACTATAGGAAGAGGCCGGCACATAGGGCCGGATATCGGATAACCTGCCGGAACTCATAAGGCAATTGCGGATCGCCGAGGCCGAACCGAGGGAATGGCCTGCGGAGAGCATATGGTCATGATAACCGCTCCCTTTTCGCTTTACCGTATAAGGGATAATGGAACTGCCCCTCCGCAGCAGTGATTTAATATACTCTATGCCGAGGATATTATTCGGGGAAGAAAAAAGCGCAGGGGGGTAATCCGCGGCGGCAAAATAGGATTCCAAGGTCAGGCTCCGTGCCTTAGGGAATGAATGCCCGGCTTTCAATGCTTTCAGCAGCCGGACGCGATATTCCTCCGGCTCCCGGAGGAGCAAAGAGGCAATGGACGAAAGCCGGGAAATATCGTTGCATTCGCTGCCGAAGCAGAGGGAAGTCACGGCTCCCAGCTTATCCAAAAGCGAAACGGCTCCTGCGGCAAAGTATTCGGCACTTCCTACGGAGTAGAAAAGCGGCAGTTCCAGCACAAGGTCCGCGCCGTGGTTCAGGCAGGCTTCGGCGCGTATATATTTATCCGCCACTGCAGGCGCTCCTCGCTGCACGAAATTGCCGCTGATAACTGCAATCACATAATCCGCGTCCGTTATGCGGCGGGCTTCTTCCAGATGATATTTATGTCCGTTATGAAACGGATTATATTCGGCAATAATTCCTGTAACTCTCATAGAATACCTCAGACGGCTTGGCAGCCTGCTTTCCGTATAAAATGCAGCAGCGATGTCTGCTGATAAATTTCATCAACAAGGGTAACATGTCCGGGAAGAGAAGTCAACGAATCCCTGAATGTGTCCGCGGAAATCAATGTTCGGACATGCTCTGACATAGGTGCGCCGATGCCGCCCCATCGGTAACAAAAAGCATATATTTGCAAGATTTTGAGTGATATTTTGCTTGTATGCACTAAGCAAATCTTGTATAATCTGTGTATATAAGCGAAGGGAAAGAAGAAATCCCTGTGAAAAACTAACATACAGGAAAGGAGACTGGGCTATGCCTTATATAGACATTATTAAAGACAAGGCAAGAATCGACAGAAAGACTATCGTTTTGCCGGAAACTACGGATAAGAGAACTCTGATTGCGGCATCCCACATAATAGCGGAAGGGATTGCGAATATTATTTTGGTGGGAAATGAGGAGAAAATCATGGACGGCGCCGGATGGCTGGAAGTGGAACTGGAAGGAGCGACCATCATTGATCCGGAGATAACGGAGAAACTGGACGAATATACGGAACTTTTATATGAGACAAGGAAATCCAAAGGAATGACGCCGGAAAAAGCAAGGGAAATCCTGAAAAATGATTTTCTGACTTTCGGTGTTATGATGGTAAAGGCCAACGATGCGGACGGAATGGTTGCAGGGGCATGCCATGCCACGGCGGATACCCTGCGGCCGGCACTGCAGATTCTGAAGACGGCTCCCGGAGTGAAACTGGTATCCGGTTTCTTCCTGATGGATGTGCCGGACTGCGAGTTCGGCGACGGCGGAACCTTTTTGTTCGCGGACTGCGGGCTGAATCAGGATCCGACGGCGGAAGAACTGGCGGCCATTGCGGATTCCAGCGCGAAAAGCTTTAAGCAGCTGGTAGGCACCAAGCCGATTATAGCCATGCTGTCCCATTCCACAAAGGGGAGCGCAAAGCATGAATTGGTTGATAAGGTGGTGGAAGCCACGGCAATCGCCCATGAGAAATATCCTCATCTGCTGCTGGACGGCGAACTGCAGGCCGATGCCGCGCTGGTGCCTCAGGTGGCGAAATCCAAGGCTCCCAAGAGCGAAGTGGCAGGAAGGGCAAACGTGCTTATTTTCCCCAATCTGGATTGCGGGAATATTGGTTATAAGCTTGTGCAGCGGCTGGCGAAGGCGGAAGCTTACGGCCCGATGCTGCAGGGAATTGCCAAACCGGTGAACGATTTGTCAAGGGGATGTTCCTGGCAGGATATTGTGGGCGTGGTGGCTCTGACGGCGGTTCAGGCACAGCTGGCATAGACAGGTATGGCGGATGCGGACGGAAATCCGTATCCCGGGGCAGGAAAGAAATACGATAGCAGATGCGGAGGGAAAAGAAATGAATATATTAGTCATTAACTGCGGCAGTTCTTCTTTGAAGTTCCAGTTAATTGATTCTGAAAACGAAAAAGTAAGTGCGAAGGGGCTGTGCGAAAGGATTGGGATTGAAGGAAGCCGGCTGGTATACAGCCCGGCAGGGGAAGAGAAGATAACTACCGTAACGCCTATGCCGGATCATACCCGGGCAATTCAGTTAGTGCTGGATGCATTGACTGATGAGAAAACGGGCGTGGTAAAGAGCCTTGACGAAATCGGCGCAGTGGGGCACCGTGTGGTTCACGGCGGAGAAAAGTTTGCCGCTTCCACATTGATTACGGACGAAGTGATACAGGCCATTGAGGAATGCAATGAACTGGCTCCTCTGCACAATCCTGCCAATTTAATCGGTATTGCCGCATGCAGGGAATTGATGCCTTCCACTCCTATGGTAGGCGTATTCGATACCGCATTTCATCAGACGATGCCGGAAGAGGCCTATATGTACGGCCTTCCTTATGAGTACTATGAAAAGTATAAAGTGAGGAGATACGGTTTCCACGGAACGAGCCATTCTTATGTGTCCCGCCGTGCCGCAGAGGTACTGGGGCAGAACTATGAGGACTTAAAGATCATTGTATGTCATCTGGGCAACGGAGCCAGTGTTTCTGCAGTGAAGAACGGGAAATGCGTGGATACCTCCATGGGGCTTACGCCATTGGAAGGGCTGATCATGGGAACCCGTTCCGGCGATATAGATCCGGCAATCATTGAATTCATAGCCCATAAAGAGGATAAGGGCATTGACGACATTATGAAAGTACTGAATAAAGAATCCGGGGTGCTGGGGCTTTCCGGCGGGCTTTCTTCCGATTTCCGTGATTTGGAAGACAGCTACCATAAAGGAGAAGAGGCGGGAGTCCGTACTCTGAAAACTTTTGTGTACCGGGTGGCAAAATATATCGGTGCCTATACGGCGGCGATGAACGGCGTGGATGCTGTCTGCTTTACGGCCGGCCTTGGGGAGAACGGTTCTTTCGTGCGGAGCATGGTTTGCGGATATCTGGGATATCTGGGAATTGCCATCGACGAGGAAGCCAATGGCAGGCGCGGAGAGGATATTGTCATATCCACTGCGGATTCCAAAACGAAAGTGTTGGTAATCCCCACCAATGAGGAACTGGCAATTGCCAGGGAGACAGCTGCGTTAGTGCGCTGATGTGCCGGAAAAACCTGCGGCTTGGCTGTCATAGACATTGAGCCAAGCCGCAGTTTTTTTGTGCCGGAGCGAGGCCGCAAAGAGGTTCGGAAACGCCGGAGCCGGATCGGAACGTCATAGTTTCTTTGTTTTTCTAATATATATGAACAAAGAACTTTACAGGTAAATGATATGATTGATTTGGAAAAAGTGAAAAAGCAGCGGAAAAATTTTTTGATTGCCCTTATCCTGTGCGCCATGTTTTTTGCAGGCAGGGGAGCCGGATATCTGACGCAGAAATTGGAGGCTGCTTCCGGCAGGCCGATTAATTCTGTCGGTTCTTCGCACATTGCGGCTTCGGAAAACTGGGGGCTGGGCGGTTACGGGGACGGAATCCAACCCACCGGGATAGCCTCGGCGGAGGAACTGAAGAAATACGATGCCTACTATGTGGGGGCTGACGACGAAAAGGTGATATACCTGACTTTCGATGCCGGATATGAAAACGGCAATACGGCTCCTATTTTGGATGCGCTGAAAAAACACAATGCGCCGGCCACTTTTTTTGTGGTAGGGCATTATCTGGAATCTGCCCCGGACATGATCAAGCGGATGTTGGAAGAGGGTGCCTGAGTCATATTAATGACACGGAAGGGGAGAGCCGGCGGAAGGGGCGGAAAGCCGGCGGCCGGTGATTTTGCGTGGCTCAATCTGCATAAAATGCAAGTCGTGGGATCATGCGCTTCTTGTGCAATGTGTATTGAAAAAAACGGCTTGAAATTCAAAAAGATATATAATATTCCAAAAAAATCAAATAAAGTATTGACTTGTGTTGTGCGGATTGATATAATCAGAACAACAAATAAAAACAGCCAATGTTTGGGTTGTTACTGCATCAGCAGGCAAAACCAAATTTTATAAGGCGGACAGGAGCCGGCTTATAAAATTTGGTTTTTTGTTGTGCCAAAGGGGAAAAGAAAGAATGTCTGTTTCGCTTACAAGGAAACAGATACCTTTTGGTTTGCAGCGGAGTATGGAAATTGGTATAAGAGAAAAAGAAATGAACGAGGAATGAAAATTGCGTATCGAAAAGGTGATCAACAACAATATTATTTCCGCGAGGGATAATCAGGGGGTAGAGTTGGTTGTCATGGGGAGGGGCATCGGCTTCGGCAAGAAACCGGGCAGTGAAATTGCTGAAGAGAAAATCGAGAAAATTTTCAGGCTGGAAAACATGGACGACAAAGAGCAATTTAAAGAACTGCTTGCTTCATTGCCTATTGAGCTTATACGGCTTTCTACGGATATTATTTCTTATGCGCGGGAGAATCTGGAAATCAGTCTGAATCAGAATGTTTATCTGACTTTGACGGACCATATCAGCTATGCGCTGGAAAGACATCGGAAAGGCCTGAGTTTCAACAATGTGTTATATGATGAGGTAAAATTGTTCTACCCGTTGGAGTATTCGGTCGGCTGTTATGCATTGGAACTGATTGAAGAAAGGATGGGATGCCGGCTGGAGGAAGATGAATCCGCATCCATTGCGCTGCATCTGATCAACGGTGAGTTGAATACCGCTATGGGAACGACTTTTTTCATGATTAAGATGATGCGTGAGATGATGGAGATCATTGAACGGGACATTCCGGTTCCGAACGGAAGGAATTATCCGAGGGATCGGCTGATTTCCGATTTAAAACAGCTTGCCAACCGGCTTGTCACGGAAAAGCCCATAAGGGGGAGGAGGGATAAAAAGCTGTATCAGTTCGTGGAAGATAATTATACGCAGGAGTATGATATCATCAATAACATTAACGGTTATATTGAAAGCGAATACAAGTGCAGCATGACGGAAGAGGAGAAGATTTATCTGACATTGAATATTAAAAGAATGAAGGATTTATATTTATGTTAGCCGCATCCGGCAATGCATGACTTAAAATGTTACGGGATGCAGGACAGGAAGGGAGAAGCGGATGAAACTTTTTCAGAATATATTCGGAAAGGACAGCGGCATAGACATTGGGGCACCGGTGACAGGGACGCTGATCAGCATTACGGAAGTGAATGATCCTGCTTTCAGCGGGGAAATATTAGGAAAGGGCGTGGCTGTAATACCGTCCGACACGCGAATCTGTGCTCCCGTGGACGGTACGGTCAGCACAGTGTTCCCTACCGGCCATGCAGCGGCCGTGACCAGCAAAGAGGGCGCAGAGATTCTGATTCATGTAGGGCTTGACACTGTGAAACTGGATGGGAAGCACTTTACCATCCATGCCAGCGAAGGGCAGGAGGTAAAGAAGGGAGATTTGCTTCTGGAAGCGGACATTGAGCAGATTAAGGCCGATGGGTATGATATTACCACACCCGTAGTTATCTGCAATTCCGATGAGTTTTCCGAGTTCCATATGGCAGAGCCGGGCACTGTGTCGCAGGGCGATCATATCCTGAACCTGAAGAAATAAGTGAAATGCCGGCAGGCATGTTCGTGAGGCCGGGAATGGTATGTGACTGGGGCGTGTATCTGCAGGACATAAAAAGGAGAACTTGGGATGGAGAAATATACCGGAAAAAGTGTACTTAAAGGAATTGCCATAGGCCGGATATACTGGTATCGGAAACAGGATTATCAGGTAGTTAAGACAGAAGTTCCGGACAAAGAGGCAGAGAAACGAAGGTTTGCGGAAGCGGTAGAGACGGCGCAGGCACAGCTTGTCTCTCTTTACGAAGAGACATTGGCCCGTGTAGGCGAAGACCATGCGATGATATTTGACATACATAAAATGATGTTGGAGGACGACGACTATCTGGATGCGGTTAATGAGGTGCTGGAAGAGGGCTTCAATGCGGAATATGCCGTGGAAACCGCCCAGGATCAGTTTGCGGAAATGTTTGCCTCCATGGATGATGAATATATGAAAGCAAGGGCTGCCGATATCAAAGACGTTTCCCGGAGGGTGATAAGGATTCTTGCGGGAGTGCCTGAGGACGGCATACTGACCGATGAGCCGGTGATAGTGGTGGCAGACGACCTGACGCCCAGCGAGACGGTAAAGATGGACAAAAATAAAATCCTTGCATTCGTGACGGTGCGCGGTTCATCCAATTCCCATACGGCCATATTGGCCAGAAGCATGAATCTGCCTGCTCTGGTAAATACCGGGATGACGGCAGGGGAAGAGCTGAACGGCAAAATCGGCGTGGTGGACGGATTCCAAGGGGAGTTTCTGGTGGAACCGGAGCAGGAACTGCTGGACGAGATGATACACCGTAAAAATCAATGGGTGGCTGACTTGGAAGCCTTAGAGCAATTAAAAGGAAAAGATAATATTACCGGTGACGGCAGGCGGATTGACATTTTTGCCAATATCGGGAAAGTGGAGGACGCAGACGGCGCTTTGGCCGCGGATGCGGGGGGGATTGGCCTGTTCCGGAGCGAATTTCTTTATCTCGGACGGGAGAACTTCCCTACTGAAGAAGAGCAGTTTTTAAGCTATAAAGCCGTGCTTGAGAAGATGGGGGATAAGAAAGTAGTCATCAGGACTCTGGATATCGGGGCGGATAAAAAGGTAGATTATTTCGCTCTTGAGGAAGAGGAAAATCCTGCTTTGGGATACCGGGCCATCCGTATCTGTCTGGACCGGCCGGAAATATTCATTACTCAGCTGCGGGCATTGTTTAGGGCTTCTGCTTACGGCAGGGCGGCGATTATGTTCCCGATGGTAGTGTCCGTGGCGGAGGTGCGGCGGATTAAAGAGATTGTGAATCAGGTAAAAGAGGAACTTTCTACGGAAGGGCACCCTATGAAGGATGTGGAACTGGGCATTATGATAGAAACTCCGGCAGCGGCGCTGATTTCCGATGAACTGGCCAAAGAAGTAGATTTCTTCAGCATTGGGACCAATGACCTGACACAGTATACTTTGGCGGTTGACAGGCAGAACCAGAAGTTGGAAAGCACATGCGACACACATCATCCGGCTATTCTGAAACTGATAGAAATGACAGTAAAAAATGCGCATAAAGAGGGAATTTGGGCCGGAATCTGCGGGGAATTGGCAGCGGATACGGATCTGACCGAAACTTTCTTGGCTATGGGAGTGGATGAACTGAGCGTTTCGGCTTCTTCCGTGCTGAAAGTGCGTAAAGCCGTGAGAGATCTATAAATATTGGTTTGCAGGCCGGGCATCTGCCGGAAGGGCATGCGGATGCATATATAGCGGATCCGAAGGGGAAAAGCCGTAAGGCAGTAAGGCCGGCCATTTTATAAAACAAACAAAATCATAGCGACAGGGGGTGCGGAAGTGAAAGAATTTCAGTTTACTATTAATGATCCGGTAGGAATCCATGCAAGGCCTGCAGGGCTTTTGGTGAAAAAGGCAGCGGAGTTCCAGAGCAAGATAACGATAAGCGGCAATGGAAAAAGCGCGGATGCCAAGAAGCTGATTAAGCTTATGAGCCTTGGCATCAAACAGGGAATGGAGATTTCCTGCCAGATAGAAGGGGAGGATGAAGAGACGGCCTGCGAGGCAATGTTGAATTTTTTCAAAGAGAATTTATAACAGACGGTTCCGTTGGGAAACGGAATGAGAGAAAAGACCAGGGGGTAAATTTTTATGATGAAATATTTACAGAAATTAGGGAAAGCGTTGATGCTTCCCGTAGCATGTCTTCCGATATGCGGTATATTAATGGGATTAGGTTATGCGCTCTGTAAGCAGACGATGCAGGGTGGTGAAATTACCGGATTTGTGAATCTGCTGGGATTTTTCCTGGTTAAGGCAGGCGGCGCCCTGATTGACAATATGGCATTGCTGTTTGTTATCGGTGTAGGTGTGGGAATGGCAGACGACCATGACGGTACCGCAGGGCTTGCGTCTTTGGCAGCATGGCTGATGATTACCAATCTGCTTTCGGTAGGCGTTGTTACCACATTGATTCCTTCCGTAGCAGAGAATGCAGAAAAAACTTTGGCGTTCTCAGCCATTGCGAATCCGTTTATCGGTATTCTGTCCGGTATTATCGGTTCCACATGCTACAATAAGTTTAAGAGCACAAAGCTTCCGGATTGGCTGTCTTTCTTCAGCGGCAAACGCAGCGTAACGATTATCTCCGGCGTGGTTTCCATTGTTGTTGCAGCTATTCTGTTGGTTGTATGGCCTATCGTTTACGGTGTGCTGCTTGCAATCGGTAACGGAATTGTAAGCATGGACGCAGTAGGAGCAGGTATTTATGCTTTCCTGAACAGACTGTTAATCCCTACAGGATTACATCATGCATTGAACAATGTATTCTGGTTTGATACGGTTGGCCTTGGCGATCTGAAGCACTTCTGGGCAGGAGATACAAGCGCGGACGTTGCATGGAGCCTTGGTATGTATATGTCAGGTTTCTTCCCTTGTATGATGTTCGGTATTCCGGGTGCTGCATTGGCAATGATTCATACGGCAAAAGACAATAAAAAGAAAGTTGCCATCGGTTTAGTGGCTTCTTCCGCAGTCTGCGCATTTGTCTGCGGCGTAACAGAACCTTTTGAATTCGGATTTATGTTCCTTGCACCGGTATTGTATTTGATTTATGCTTTGTTATATGGTATATTTACTTTTATAACGACACTGGTTGGCTTCCGTGCAGGCTTCAGCTTCTCGGCAGGCGCAACAGACCTTGTTTTCTCCGCATCGCTTCCGGCAGCTCAGAATACATGGATGATCCTTCCTCTTGGTTTGGCAGCATTCGCAGTATTCTATGCAGTATTCCGTTTTGCAATCGTGAAGTTTGACCTGAAGACTCCAGGCAGGGAAGATGATGATCTGGAAGCAGAGAAAAAAGCGGTTCTTTCCAATAGTGACTTTACGGAAGTAGCTTCCATCATTCTGGAAGGGCTTGGCGGTAAATCAAATATCGTTTCTCTTGACAACTGCATCACAAGGCTTCGTCTTGAAATCAAGGATTACACTCGTGTAGATGAGAAAAAGATTAAGTCGGCAGGCGTGGCAGGCGTTATGAGGCCGAGTAAGAGTGCCGTACAGGTTATTGTTGGTACTAAGGTACAATTTGTAGCTGATGAAATGAAGAAAATGCTGTAAGCAGGCTTGCTTGCGGCGGGGTCTTTGATTTCGGAGCCAGTCAGGACGGAGGCCTTTGGGTCTCCGTCTGTTGGCATTATGCACAATTTTTATGGAGAAAGGAGCATGGTAATTAAAATGAAAATTATCAAAGCAAAAGACTACAATGACATGAGCAGAAAGGCGGCAAATATTATCTCCGCCCAGGTTATTATGAAACCTGACTGCGTGCTGGGGCTTGCTACGGGTTCCACGCCTGTCGGGACATATGCCCAGCTGGTGGATTGGTACAACAAAGGCGACTTGGATTTTTCCGGAATAACAACGGTTAATCTGGATGAATACAAGGGTCTTACTAAGGAAAATGATCAGAGTTATTATTATTTTATGCATGAGCATCTGTTCGGGAAAGTCAATGTAAAGCCGGAGCGCACATTCCTGCCGGACGGGACGGAACCTGACAGCGATAAGGCATGCAGCGATTATAATAAAGTAATTGCGGATGTAGGCGGGGTAGACTTGCAGCTTCTTGGATTAGGCCACAACGGACATATCGGGTTTAATGAGCCGTCCGAAATCTTTGAAGCGGAAACTCATTGCGTAGATCTGACGGAATCTACGATAAAGGCAAATCAGAGGTTCTTTGCTTCCATCGATGAAGTGCCGCGTCAGGCTTATACTATGGGCATCAAGACCATTATGCAGGCAAAGAAAATATTGGTGGTAGTCAGCGGGGCTGACAAAGCCGCCATTGTGAAAGAAGCATTTTTCGGCCCGATTACTCCGAAGGTGCCGGCTTCCGTGCTCCAGCTGCATAACGATGTGACGGTAGTGGCGGACGAGGCGGCATTGTCGGAACTGAAATAAAAGACCCCGCCGCAGGCAGCGGGGCATGTGGACTGACCCGCTGCCTGCGGGAACAAAAAGCCGGAAAGGCAGGAAAAGGAGATAGTCTTTATGATTATAAAAAATGCCAGTGTATATACGGAAGATGGGATTTTCCTGAACAAGGATATTTATGTAGAGGGAGACTGTTTTACGGATTCCAAGGATAAAGTCAGTGATCAGCAGGAAATCGACGCTTCCGGCTGTTATGCCATACCGGGATTGACGGATATTCATTTCCATGGGTGCATGGGGCATGATTTCTGTGACGGGACACGGGAAGCGATGGCTGCAATGGCGGCTTATGAAGCATCCGTGGGCGTTACCAATATTGTGCCTGCTACCATGACACTTTCGGAGGAAACGCTGTTTGGAATCTGTGAAACGGCAAAAGAATTTAAGGAAGCCGGGCGGGAAGAGAAGAGTGCCCGTTTCCATGGCATTAATATGGAAGGCCCGTTCGTGTCCCATGCAAAAAAGGGAGCGCAGAATGGGGAATTCATTCATAATCCGGATATTGCCATGTTTGACCGGCTGCAGAAAGCATCGGGCGGCTGTGTGAAGCTTCTGGCCATTGCACCGGAGCAGGAAGGGGCAATGGAACTGATTGCGCAGCGGCATGACAGTACAGTAATGTCATTGGCTCATACATGTGCGGATTATGATATCTGTATAGAGGCCTTTGAGAAAGGCGCGAATCATGTGACCCATCTCTACAATGCCATGAATCCTTATACCCATAGGGCGCCGGGTCTGGTGGGGGCGGCTGCAGATAAGGCATCTGCGGAAGTGGAATTGATCTGTGACGGAGTGCATATTCATCCGGCGGCAGTCAGAACCACATTTAAAATATTCGGCGACGGCCGTATTATACTGATCAGTGACAGTATGCGGGCGACAGGCTTGGAGGACGGCGATTATACGTTGGGCGGGCAGGCCGTGAAGGTTACCGGCAATCTGGCCACTCTTCATGACGGAACCATTGCCGGCTCGGTGACAAATCTTTTGGAATGTATGCGTACGGCGGTGCTTAAGATGGGGATCCCGTTGGAATCCGCAGTTAAGTGCGCCACGGTAAATCCGGCGAAAAGCGTAGGGATATACGATAAGCACGGAAGCATCTCGGCCGGGAAAAAGGCGGATGTTGTGCTTCTTAAAAAGGACGGGCTTGCATTGCATCAGGTGATTTTAGGCGGAAAGCTTTTATAATTTTCAGATAGGCTCCAGTGCCCTGCTTGTGTCATTTATGGAACACAAGCAGGGCATTGTGTCGGAAACCATACTTATCATCATCCGGATATGTCCCAAATATCCGATAAGGAATCTTTCCGGAAGGAAATGGACGATGTGGCTAAGCTTTATGAGGAGATTACCGGCGAGAAGCTGTCCATGTATTACCGGCCGCCGCAGGGAAAGTACAGCACGGAGAACCTTGCCATGGCAAAAGAACTGGGATACAAGACCTTTTTCTGGAGCCTTGCTTATGTGGATTGGCATCAGGATAAGCAGCCGACGAAAGAGGAAGCCTTTGAGAAGCTGACGGGAAGGATTCATCCGGGAGCGATTGTGCTGCTGCACAGCACTTCGCAGACAAACGGGGAGATTATGGATGAACTGCTGTCTAAATGGGAGGAAATGGGATATGTTTTCCGTCCGCTGTCGGATTTGGTGCAGTGAACTACATTATAAGTAAAGGCAAAAAGGAACAGATGTTCTTAAAAATAAAAGAGAATAAGAGTTATATATTAACCCCATGGGAATGTGTGCTTCCATGGGGTTTTACTGTTTATGACAATATAGTTCTCATAACGTAGGTTTTTATTGCAGAGTCTGTGTTTCTTCTGGCGGGATATATTCTGTCAAATCAGCCAGACTTTAACCGGAAAGATGAAAAAGGAAAATGCCGGGAGACAGGTTCCCGGCTTATTGTAATTTGCCGGAAGTCTGTGTATAATAGAAATAGATAATAGGGATTTTGAAAAATACACATTTTCCGGCAGTGGTTTATGGAAAGAAAGCAGGTGGATAAAATGGGAGACATGGAAACAAAGCAGACAAAATGGGAAGAATTAAGCATATCCAATGATTTCCTGTTTGGCAAGGTCATGCAGAATCCGGAATTGTGCAAAGAGTTATTGCAGAGGATTCTCCCGGATTTGAACATTGAACGCATTGAATATCCGGAATTACAGAAAAGTATCAACATGGATATGGATGCCCGCAGTGTGAGGCTGGATGTGTATGTAAAAGATGAGAAAGAAGTTGTTTACGACATAGAAATGCAGGTAAGCCATACAAAGGAACTTCCTAAGAGAAGCCGGTATTATCAGAGTATGATAGACCTGCAGCTTATTGATAAAGGGCAGCTTTATGATGAGTTAAAGCGAAGCTATGTTATATTTATCTGTCCATTCGATTTATATGGGAAAGGAC
>CAJUIM010000037.1 GCA_910586275.1 uncultured Lachnospiraceae bacterium
AAAAAAACTCGCGCACGGGCGTCCGCCTCCCAACATTACATTCAGGCTGAACTGCTACTGGAAATCAGTTTTCGGTTATATGCCTACGCCGGTGTTTCGGCAAAGCGTATTACAACATCCCGCCGGTGTGCATTTCTATTTCTGCATGCATTTTTCTTCCTGCATGCACACCCCAGATTCCCTGCCGGACCATGCCGGACATAATCTCAAAACAGAAGCAAAAAACAGGTAATCGTTTATTGATTTCCTGTTTTAATGTGCCGTTCTGTATGTACGGCGGCTATTCGGTTTTTACTACGGCGGCATAATCCTTTTATTTCATTATGGAGGTCCTGTCCGATTCCCATATTTCTTGGTCCGGCTATATGGCCAGTCCAAAAAATACAAGTGTCTCCGTCTCTGCACGGTAAAATATCAATTAGAACATAGCATTATCACGCCTGCATCCCAACCTCATATGCTTTCTTCAATTCCTCATATTCCCTATTAATCAGCTGCACCATCTCATGATCCCCGGCCACATTGTCCGGATGGAACATTTTAATCAGATCTTTATACCGTTTTTTCAGGGCAAGGAAACTGTTCACTCCACGAAACAGCATTTCTGTCATCTCATATCGTTTAAATGCATCCTGTGTTTCCACATATATTTCTTTCCCTGCATCAAACTTGTCTTTTTCTTTCTGAAACTTGCGCCTGTCCTCTTCCAACTGCTCAAAGCCCCCCTGCAGTATTTTCATCTTCTGGTCAAAAAACCGGTTTTCCTGTTCCAGCCGTTTCCGGTCCATATCTATGCTGCTCTCTTTTGCTTTCACATATTCTGCAAACTGCTGCTTGTCCCTCTCCAGCTGTTTCTGCATTTTCTCCAGTTCTTTCTGCTGTGTCTCCATACGCAGCCGCTCTTCCTGAAGCTTCGCATCCGGGCAATCCTCTTCCTTTAAGACTGCGCACCTAAGTTCTTTTTCTTCTCCTTCTATATCCGGCTTGTCCATTCCTGCTTTCCGGAACCGCAAGCCGCAGCCTTCTTTCCGCAATTGATATGCCGGAATTCCTGCTTCCGTTTCTTTTGTTTTCATTTCTTCTATTTTCGTTTCTTTTATTTTTGTTTCTTGTGTTTCCGTCCCGTTATCCGTTACTTCCCTTTTATCTGTTTCATAGCTTTCTGCCTTATTTTTCCTTATCTGTCCATCCGCTGCGTCAATACCCTTGGTCTCTGTGTTCCGCATTTCCTCTCTTTCCGCTATTTCCTCTTTTTCCGAATGATTCTCTTTTCCCGATATTTCCTGCTTAATCTTATCTCTCCCATGTTCGGCAAGTTCCTTCTGTATCCGGTTCTTGCCCGTCATTTCGCATCTGCGGCCGCTTTTGCTGTAAGTTTCCATACTTACGGCAGCTTTTCTTTCACTCATTTCCTTCTCCGCTATTTCCCTCTTTCCTACCGTTTCCCTTACTGCCGCTTCTCCGGTATTTTTTTCTTTTGCCCCTTTTTCTTCCGTTATTTTCTGCCCTGTCACGTTTCTCCCTATTTCTTTTATTTCCTTTTCTGCTGCTTTTTCTTTTACCGCTCCTTCTGTTATCAGCCTTTCCTTTATTTCTCCTTCCTTTATTGCACTGCCCTCTGTCATTTTTTCTTTTATCACATCGAATTCTGTCTTTTTTTCTTTTATTAAATTACCCTCTGCCATTTTTTTCTTTATGACATGAGCTTCTATTGTTTTTTCCTTTATTGCCTTTTTTTCTGTTATATTTCCCGTTCCTTCCTTTTCCGTCATTCCTCTTTCCGCAGTTTTTCTTCCTGCCCAATCCTGTCCGGCAGTTTTCTTAACCGTTGCTTCTCCAATCATTTTCATTTCCACTCTTTCTGTTTCTACCGGCCATAAACTCTTGCCATTTATCCGCAATAATAGAAATTATACCCTATAAGCAGCAACAGCGCACATATGGCCAGACCTACCAGCCTGCTTGTAAAAAAAAGCATAAGCAGCATGCCTACCGCAATCCAAAATGCAATAAACCCAATCATTTTTTTCATGCAAACCGTCTCCACTTATACTTCTTTTTTTCTATTCTATGCAGTTAATCCTCAATAAATGCCTATTTTTATTCTTTTTCTTCGGGAAAAGCAATATCCACTGCCGTCTTATCGTCCAGCATCTCTTCTTTTTCCTCTGATTTCGTGAATTTATCTACCAAATCGGGAATCATATCCAACAATTTTGTCATGGTATCCTGATTCTTGACATTCACCAGTTTCGTTGTTCCGTTCTTAATCACCAATACCGCACTGGGAGTCATCTTTCCGGTGAAACCGCCGGCTCCCCCACTCTTCTTATCGGCGGAACTGGCACCTGCCCCAACCCCGAAACTCACATCTACCAAAGGAAGGATAATAGTATCCCCTACCTGTGTTGCCTCCCCCACTACTGTTTTCGTGGACAGCACACCATTCATTCCTTTCATCAACGATTCTATTACTCCCGAAAAATTGTTTTCTGACATTTACACATCCTCCTTTTTCAATATTTTCCATAGCCGTCTTATATTTTTATTGATAAACAGCTGAAATGCTGCCACCAAAAACACTACTGCCCTTACTCTGCCTTTGATAAGAAGATTTCCTTCTATCACCTGATTCTCAAAATCCGCATCCACTGAAATATTGTTCCCGACAAAAGGATACAGAATCCCATATATGGCAAGAATCTGCCCCGTACCTGCCGGATCCTCCATTCCTATTCTCAAGTTCATCCGAAAAACCCTGGGACGCAGCATCCGCAGAATTCTTATCAGCTGCTTCTTCGATGCCGCCCATGCGCCACGGAACACCTCGCTTTTCAAAATATCCACATAATACCGGATATTTTTAACAATCCCTTTTATCTTATCACATATTCTCCGTATTGTGTACTCTATATTTTTTAAGGCAGCGATAAATTGCCAGAAAAGACGCTTCAATAAGAGAAAAAATTCCTTTATTTTCCCGAAAATACCTCTTTCCGGCAGTTCTGCATCTTCCTTTCCTTCCCGCCCCGTTTCCTTGTCTTCTGCCGCGTCCTCTCCCTCCGCCGTTCCCGCCTCCGCAAGTTCCTTTTCCTGTACTTTCGGTTCTTCTTCCGGACTACGGCTTTCCGAAGAACTGTCCTCCGCCCCCGTCCATAGTTCCATCCCGGCCGGTTCCTTGGACTCACCCGCCTCATCGGTTTTCTCTTTTTTGCCGGTTCCTTCGTTTTTTCCGTCTTCCTCAGACGGTGCTTTCTTTTTTTTCTTTTTCTCCTCTGCTTTTTTTATCTTAGAAGAGTCAAATAACGTAAAACAGAATATTTTCACCCTGACGCATACCGCTTCGGGATACGCAAACGCTACATTCACAATATGCAGCAGCCAACTGACTTTTACGCCCACATGCACCGGATTCTCATTCCCCAGCTTCCCTTCCGCCTCTATATGATACCGGACCGGCACAAAAAGAACACCAATCAGCACAAGTGCCACGATACCAAGCAAAGCTGCCAGAAAAATACCTATTATCTTCAAAATCAATAATAATATGTGCAGCATACCTACCTCTTACTCATTTTCCGGAAACAAATATTTTTTTAAATCAGGCCTTCCTGTTTCCCTCAAGGCAGCCTCCGTTATCTTCACCACAAGATCCACCGCCTCCTCATATCCTCCTGCAATCCCGATAATATAAGGCGGATGATATCTGTAATATTTCTGCTGAAGAAAGGCACAATGATAAATTTCCAGCTGATCCCTTCCGCCGGCAAGCGCAATCACATACACTTGAAACTGCCCCGCGTTGCGGCGCAGCTTTCTCTTTACCTTATTCGGTTTTTTTATGCTTTCCCCGACATAAAGATTCTTATAGAACTTCATTTTGCGCCCTCTTTGTCCCACTTTCTGTTCATTGCCTATTATTATAACATACTTTTCCGTATTTCCAAGAGTTATATTGATTTTCTTATAATTAAGTTGCAGTTTGCCGGCCAAACTTACGGAACCATACTGCCGGACGCATCCCCAAATTATCCCTCAAAATAAGCATCAAATATCCGCTTCGCAATAGGCACCGCATAATCTCCCCCGGATCCGGCTCCCTCAATAATAACCGTCACGCTGATCTGCGGATTCTCCGCCGGGGCAAATCCGGTGAACCAGGCATGTGACTCCTCTTTCACATTACTGTATTCCGCCGAACCGGTCTTTCCGGCAGCCGTATATGAAAGTCCCTTCAGCTTACTCGCCGTCCCTTCCTCCACTACGTTCTGCATCAGCCTTCTCAAAGAATCCGCTTCCTCTTCCGTCATCAGAGCCGGTCCGGAAGAAGGCGAAAACTGCTTCATCACCGTCCCTGCGCTGTTTTCCACACGTTCCAGGATATAGGGCTTCATAAAGCTTCCCTTATTGGCTACCGCGTTGGTGATCATATTCAGATGAATCGGCGACATCCCTGTAGTTCCCTGCCCTATAGCCACCTGCATCATCTCCCCGTTGGAAGAATCCTGCCTTAAGTCTATCCTGCTTTTATTATGAATCATCTGAATAGGCAGTTCCTTATTAAAGAGCAGGCTGTCCAAAGTATCCTGAAATGCCGCTCTGTCCAGATGCACGCCGATATCGGCAAACGCCGCGTTGCAGGATTTTGCAAATGCCTTTACAAAATCCTCGGAACCATGGCTTTGTCCGTGATAACAGTTAATGCGGTCTGTCCCGTCGGAATAGCTGCCATTGCAGGAATAACTGTAATTCTGGTAAGTGTCCGGGTTTTCTCTTATATATTCCAACGCCGTCACAATCTTAAAAGTGGAACCCGGCGGATACATCCCCTGCGTCACCCGGTTCAGCAAAATACCGCTCTCCTTGTCCTCCACCAGTTCTTCCCAAATTGTTTCTATCTCATTGGGGTCAAAATCCGGCTTGGAAACCATTGCCAGTACTTTTCCCGTAGAAATTTCCGAAACAACGATTGCCCCCTTATAAACACCCATAGCCTTATAAGCCACTTCCTGCAGCCTCACGTCCAAAGTAGTATACACATCATCTCCCAGATGTTTCGTCCCCGCCGCCTCATTGGAAACCTTTTCCGACAGCGGGGCATTGGACTGAATCAAATAATAATTGCCAAGCGCCTCCACGCCGGCGCGCCCGTGGGTGGCATATCCGACGGCATGGGCAAACAGATTTCCGTAAGGATATTCCCTTATTTCCCGCCCCTCACTGTCGGTCCCTGTCTGCGCCAGAACTTCTCCGCTTCCGGCATAAATAGTTCCTCTCGCATTTTGGGCCGAGAACATCTGCTGCCTGCCGTTATAGCTGTTGTTCATCCACTCCTGCCGATGGGACATGGCATACTGGCAGATATAGCCCATCATGGCAAGGAAAACTGCCACGAACAAATAAGTCACTGCCACAATCGGGAAATTCTTTTTCCTGTTCTTTCTGTTAATGTCTGTCTTACCTTTCTTCCATGCCATCTGTCTTTCCCATACCCTCCGCTTTTCTTCTCACTGCCCTTTTTCCCTTCCGTCCCTTTCCTGTCCGCTGCTCCTCCGTCTCCTCGTCTTTCCTGACCATGTACAGTCCTTCCACAACAGCAAACATAACCAAAGTAGTCAGTACGGAACTGCCTCCATAGCTGACAAGAGGCAAGGTTACCCCGGTCAAAGGAATAAATTTGCTTCCGCCCCCAATCGTAAGGAACACCTGAAAAATATAAGTGACTCCCAAGCCAAAGGCAATCAGCTGATAAAAACGGTCCTTCAGTTTAACGGAAATATCCATGAACATCATAAAGCAGCTGATACAGACAAGAATCAGACACATGGCAAAAAGAATTCCCAACTCTTCCGCCACGGCAGAGAAAATAAAGTCCGCCTCCACAAAAGGAATGGACTGGGGAGTTCCTCCAAACAAACCAAGGCCGAACCAGCCGCCGCTGCTGATGGCAAACAACGATTGCGTAATCTGGTATCCGCCTGCGTCAATCTCGCTCCACGGATCCCTCCATGCCTGCACACGCACCTGCACATGGCCGAACAGACGATACGCCACCGCCGCCGCCGCCGAACCTCCCCCTATGCCTGCCAGCAGATAAAGAAAATTATTGGTAGCCACAAATACCATAAGCACATAGACGGTAAAGAAAATCAATGCGCTGCCCAAGTCCTTGGAAACCACCAGAATAATTACATGAACTCCCGCCACTGCCGCCGTCAGGCATACCCGCAGGAAAGAAGTCGTTTCGCACAAAGCGCTGGCAAGGAAAAACACAAAAATTATTTTCACGATTTCCGATGGCTGAAACGTCACTCCTGCCACGGAAAAAGAAATTTTAGATCCGTAAGTATACCTTCCCAATATCAGCACAATGGCCAATGCCACAATTCCTACCGCCGCGTAAACCCAAGTCAGGCTTTTTAAAAAATTCAGCTTGTGTATAAAGAAAGGAATTACCATGGCGGCAGCAATGGAGATTGCCACAATCACAAACTGCTTCACCGCCCTTTCATAGGAAAGCCTGGTCAGCATCACAAACCCGATACTCAGCAGCATGCACATATTATTTATAATCAGCCTGTTCGCACGGGGATAGACCAAATGAAACAAGACTGCCGTGGCAAACAGCACAATCTGCTGAAATGCATAAAAAAACAGATAACTCATATCCCCCGTCTCAAAGCAGATAACCATAAAACAGGAGAAATGGATAAACAGCATAAGCAGGTTCTGCCTTGTATATATCCCGTTCCTGCGGCTCTCTTCCTTATAGCGGAATACCGCAAAAGATTCATACGCATATAATGCCATCAGCAGATTGATGACATATTTGGATAATTCCGTAATATATAGTTCCATGTCCCGTCCTTATTCCACTCCTCGTTTCCAATGTCCCTTCGTATATTCCTTATACGGAGGTTCCGTTCTCCGCTGCCCGTCAGCCAATCCCTTGAAATAAGAGATAACCCTATCTACATCATTGCCAATTTCATCGGTAAAATCCAAGCGGAAGGTATGAATTCCCATTTCGCCCATCTTATCCATATCCTGATGCAACGATAAAGGCAGGGAATTGTATATTCTGTTATAACAATGCCTGCAGTCCGTATATACCGGAAAGTCCTTCCGATACCGGTCCGTCAGCCTGCAGAATGAGAAATCCCGGCTTTCCGGATAAGGCCGGCAGCCTTCTCTGGTCCGAACTACGCAGTTTGCCGTCACCATCATGGGAATCCTCCCATATACGGCTGCCGCCCATTCTGCCTCCGGTGTTTTTTCCGTCAGATCGCGCACTTCATATGCATTCAGTTCATAAGGAAGATAATGTTCTGCACCGAATCTTCCGTAAAACCTCTCCGCCTCTCTGTTCCAAATATAAAGTCCCGCATCGGAAACTATCCGTCCTTCCCATTCCTCTCCAAACGCTTCCCAAATCCAATGCAGTTCTTCCGGACTGCGTGCCAACACGCCGTCAAAAATCCCACCAGCAAGTAATTTCTCCGTTTCTTCCAGAAATTTCCGATCCCTCATCCTTATAATATATGGCAAAGCCAAATATAGTTCCGTACCATCCCCGCAAAACCTTTTCAGTTCCGAAAGCCAATGCCCTTCCCGGCATAGACACGAATCCAGATAGAGCCTCTGTACTCCCGCCCTGATTGCAGACATGGCCTGTCCCTCCGTCAATGCAAGAACATGAATCCGGTTTGCCGAACCGCCATTTATCCGTCCTTCTTCCCGCAAGGCAGTTCTTTCCTCTTTCCTTCTGCTTAGATCTCGCAAGGCAGTTCCGCCCTCTTCCTTTCCGCTTAGATTCTGTAAAGCAGTTCCGTCCTCTTCCTTTCCGCGAAAATCCCGCAAGGCAGTTCCGCCCTCTGGCTCCTTATTTACTGCCGCATTCTTATCTGCCGCCGCATTCCTTCCTCTGCCGCATAAATCAGCAGCCGCATATCTGTCCAGAATGCTTTTTTCCAAGTTTTCACAGGCCTTGCGTCTCAAGTCATTCAAAGCTTTTATAGGAAGGAATACATCCTCCTGCATATCTGTTTCGATATGTTCCATGCAAAATACCGTGTTTCCGCTTTTTGTCAGCTGCTTTTCCACAGCCATACGGCTCAGCGGCTGCTTCTGCGCTGCCTGCACCGTTTCTCCTTCCACCGTTATTTCCGCTGCCTCTCCTGTCCCTTCCCCTTCATAATGAAGAGTCAGTATCGCCGGACAGCCTTTCTTCAGAACTGCTTTTGCCTGCACCGGCAGACGGAAATCCCCTTCCACATATTTTCTCCTTATCCGCCCGGCCAATTCCTCGTCCCGCCCCGCATAAGCAGGGCTTTCCAACGTTATCATCTGCCTCCCATTGTACCGGTTGTAATATCCTGTGCTGATTCCGCTGCGAAGATACAAAGCTTTCAGCTTTTCCATATCCTGCTTCTCTACCCGGAATTCCGCTTCCGGATTCCGATAATACCTGTCAATATATTTCCGGTAAAGAGCCGTCACCCCGGCGGCATATTCGGGGCTTTTCATCCTTCCTTCTATTTTAAAAGAATCTATTCCGGCTTTTACCAGTTCCGGCAGCATTTCTATGGTACACATATCTTTTAGGCTCAGAGGATAGCACTCCTTCCTTTCTCCATCCATCCGATAGGGCAGCCGGCACGGCTGGGCACATCTTCCCCTGTTTCCGCTTCTCCCTCCAATCACGCTGCTGAACAGGCACTGTCCGGAATAACAGTAACAGACCGCCCCATGAATGAACGTTTCTATCTCTATGCCTGCCTCCCTTTTCATTTGCCTGATTTCTTCCAAGGAAAGTTCCCTTGCCGGCACGATGCGTTGCGCACCGAATTTCTTTAAAAGCCGCGCCCCCCACGTCCCTGTTATGGCCGCCTGTGTGCTTACATGGCGTGCCAGCCCGGGAAACCATCTGCCTACCCAGAGGAACACCCCCATATCCTGAATAATGACTCCGTCCAGCCCCGCGTCATAAAGAGGAGCCAAATAATCGTATATTTCATGGAATTCTTTCTCTTTTACCAATGTATTCAGCGTCAGATACACTTTCCTTCCGTATATATGGGCATAACGTATCGCCCTGCATATCTCTTCTTCCGAAAAATTGTCTGCATAAGCCCTAGCCCCGAACTTCATGCCGCCTAAATATACGGCATCCGCCCCGGCATGCACCGCTCCCAGAAAACCTTCATAGTTTCCGGCCGGTGCCAGCAATTCTACTCTTTCCATATTGAAACACATTCCTCCGTCCGGCTCCCGCAGAGACTGTCCCGTCTGTGGGCCTCGTTTCTCCTGCTGTCAGAAAAAGCTGTCTTTTCGTAAGACAGCCTACCTTTCATAACATCATTGCCTGGCATTGCCTTTCGCCGTATGATGTTCCTTTAAGTCCTTCAGTTCCGTTTCCACGCGTATCATTTTCTTAGTGTTTTCATTAAGCTGCTCCTGAAGTTCTTTTACGTTCTTCTCCGTATTTTCCAGCTTAATCTGAGACGCTATCAGTTCATGCTTTAAATCATACAGTTCCTTTTCCTTGACCTGTATCTCTTCTTCCAAAAGGCTGATCTGCTTCTTTGCCTTAAAATAATCGTCCGCTATATTAAGCTGCAGCAGCACGCTCTGCGTATCCAGGGGCTGTCTCCTGAAACTGTCAACTTTTCCATATTCCGCCGTCTTGTTATTAATATAAGACGCTACTTTCTGCAAATATTCTTCACTTTCATATCCGCTTAAAGTAAACACTTTCCCACCGATAATCACTTCCGTATCTGTTTTTGCTGACATTCCACCCTCACACCCCTTCCCACAAAATATGCCTTGTCCGGATAAACAGTATACAATATCTATTATATAGACATTAAGAAGGAATTTCAAGCCCTAAATGATGATACGCCAAATCTGTTGCCGTCCTGCCCTTCGGAGTACGGTTTAAAAAGCCGTTTTTCAGCAGGAAAGGCTCATACACGTCTTCCAATGTGCCTGCATCCTCACCAATGGCTGCCGCCAATGTATCCAGCCCCACCGGCCCTCCTTTAAACTTATCAATTATGATAAACAGAATATTCCTGTCTATATGATCCAATCCCATGCGGTCTACTTCCATCAGATCCAATGCCGTCCGCGCCACCTCTTCGGTAATAATCCCGTCATACTTTATCTGGGCAAAATCCCGTACCCTTTTCAGCATCCGGTTCGCCAAGCGGGGTGTCCCCCGGCTTCTTCTTGCCAGTTCTTCCGCACCGTTTTCCTCTATAGGAACACCCAAAATTTTTGCGGAATGTATAATAATAAGTTTCAATTCCTCCACAGAATAGAATTCCAGATGGTGAATCACCCCGAAGCGGTCCCGAAGGGGAGCCGTCAGCAGTCCCGCCCGTGTAGTGGCTCCCACCAGTGTAAACTTAGGAAGTTCCAGCCGGATGGAACGTGCCGTAGGCCCCTTTCCGATCATTATATCTATGCAATAATCCTCCATGGCCGGATATAAAACCTCTTCCACCTGACGGTTCAGCCTATGTATCTCATCCACGAAAAGCAAATCACCCGGCTGCAGATTATTTAAAATAGCTGCCATTTCACCCGGCTTCTCAATGGCCGGCCCACTAGTCACCTTCATGTTCACGCCCATTTCCGTCGCTATGATCCCTGCCAGCGTTGTCTTCCCCAATCCGGGAGGACCGTAAAAAAGCACATGATCCAACGCATCCTGCCGCAGTTTTGCCGCTTCTATATATATCTTCAGATTTTCTTTCACCTTTGCCTGACCGATATAGTCAGCCAGACATTGGGGACGGAGGGAACCCTCGATTTTTACATCCTCTTCCGTCAGATTGGTTTCTATCATTCTCCTCGCCATCTTCACGCTCCCTGCAATATCATTCGCTTAAACCGCAGGCTGCGGCTTAAATGAAAGACATTGTTATTTTTCATGTTTTTCCGCCCCAACCGTGCAGTTTTGGTCCCTTCACTCTTTCCCTTCATTGCGCAGCTTTGCCTACAGCAATTTCTTCAATGCCTTTTTCAAAATATCTTCCGCATCCATGCCATCGGTAATCTCTGCCTCTTTTACCGCCCTCATGGCTTCCGCCGGCGAATATCCCAACGCCGCCAAAGCTTCCGCCGCTTCCTGTCTTGCCGCCGCAGTTTTATCATTTCCTCCCTTTCCCCGGCCGGACGCATCAGCCATGCCTGCCGCTTCCCGGTTTACCAGACTGTCTTCCATGGATACTTTATCCCGTAAGTCCAGAATCACCCTCTCTGCCGTCTTTATTCCGACGCCCGGCGCCTTGGCAATTGCCTTGGCATCCCCTGCCAAAATGGCAAAACGTAAATCATCTGCCGTCATCACGGACAGAATGGCCAGTCCGCCTTTCGGGCCGATTTTGTTGACGGTAATCAGCTTCTTAAAAATTTCCAGATCATCCTTGCTCAGAAACCCATACAGCAGAAAAGCATCCTCACGCACATAGGTATAAGTATAAATCCGCACTTCCTCCCCTGCGGCCGGCAGACGGCCGGCAGTTTCCGTGGAGATTCTGATATTATAGCCTATATGGTTTGCTTCCAATATCAGATTATCTTCCGCAACATCTACGATTTTTCCCTCTATATATGCAATCATAATAATTCCGCTCCTTCTTTGCCTATCCCTTCCTCCCCATATACCCTTTCGTATGCTTAAGTACCTCCGCCGCCGTCAGCCCGATCAGCATCCCTGTTACCGTCCCGGCTGCCGCCAGTACCGGAAGATAAGAAACCGCCGCCACCGTCTCCGTGACGAAAACCGCCACGCCAAGCTGTCCCACGTTATGAAATATCCCGCCTGAAATGCTGACTCCCACAACACTGAACTTCCCTGTTTTTCTGACAAAACACATCATAAGAAAACTACAGACGGCACCGGCCAGACTGTACATAATCATAAACAGATTCCCGAACAGAAAACCGGACAGCAGCACGCGCATTACATTCAGGGCAATGGCTTCCCTCCATCCATACCAATATAATACGATAACCACAGCCAGATTGGCCAGTCCCAGTTTGATCCCAGGCACACCGAAATAAAAAGGAATCAGCGATTCCACATAGGACAAAAGCAGTGAAAGTGACAGTAAAACTCCCATATACGCCGTTTTTTCCCTGATTTCCTGCCGCACTCTTCCCACCTACCTTGCCACCGCATCCGTCTCTGCCTCGTCTCCGGCGGTCACCTCCACTGCCAGCTTATGAGGCAGGCATATAATGCTTTCCCCTTTTTTCGATATAGCCCTTTGTCTTACGCACAGCC
Source organism: uncultured Lachnospiraceae bacterium (assembly GCA_910586275.1). Taxonomy (GTDB): domain Bacteria; phylum Bacillota; class Clostridia; order Lachnospirales; family Lachnospiraceae; genus Kineothrix. The sequence goes on from CAJUIM010000037.1 coordinate 12,299, forward strand.
CGTCCGGACAGTCCGCCTCCTGCATATACGCTTTCCCGTCCCGTATCACCAGCACATTTTTTCCGCCGGCCTCGTCAGTAAAGGTCAGCATATCATCTTCCCGCAAGGAATAACTCCCCACTGCCTTACCGTTCTGAGTAACCGTAATCCGCTCTCCCTCCGAGGCAAAAAAAAGCCGTTGCACTGCCCATAAAACAAATGCTGCCGCAAATACTGCCGCTGCCAAATAAAAATCATTCTTCTTCACTGCCTGCTTCCTATTCTTTCCAAGGCATACCTGAAACTCGTTCTCTGTCTCCGCATCCCGAATCAATTATGCCTCTTATTATACCATGCAGAACATGTGTTTGCAATATATGTTTACAATATTTATGATAAAATACCCATGGCAAACGCATAAATGTGTTCTCCATAAAATCGGTACCGATCTGATCATGCCGAATACCTTAAGCTTCGACATTACATCCATCGGATATCCTCATCCTGAATTTTCCCTAAAATCTGCATAGTATGGTTCTCCAGAAAATTATCCTCTCCTTCTGCCAGCCCCTGCGCCGCCAATTCCTGCAGGATAATGTTGCAGACTGCTTCTATAATGATAACGCGTTGGTCATTTGTATTCAGGGAATAAAGATAGTCTTCCGTCCCTGCCCCCTCCCATGCCTTTGACTGATCTTCCGTCTGTGCCAGCAAATTCAGAATATCCCCGATTTCGGAAAGCAGAGGAAGTTCTTTCATTCCATGGTGCATCCATTTATAAAAAGGCATATATTTCCGATTCAGCAAATAAACCATAGCGATCGTATTCTTTGTAAACTCAGCCAATGACAGCATTGCTGCCACCCGTTCTCCCCTTTTCATGGCCCGGGCATAATTATACTGTCCCGCCTGAGCCATCCCGGCGGCCTGCACCGCTATTTTCTTGATTCTCACATCCTCAGGATAATAGGCAAGAAACCCTTCCCTAATATGGCTGAATTCTCCTGACGGATCTTCAAACACTTTGCCGTTGGTGGCGGAACAGAGCGCAGTCTCCGACAGCCGCAGCCACTCACGATTCTCTTTCGGAGCCTGCCATACCCCTGTCAGTCCGTAATAAAAATCAGGGATGCACTGCACGCCTACCCGACCGCCGCCGTGGAAACTGACTTGCCGTGCCCCCACACCCTCGAATGTCTTTGGCAGACTGTCATATTCCTTCTGCAGTTCTTTTCCGTATCTGACATAATCTTCTTTCGAAAGCCACAGACAGAAAGAAGGGCCGTAATCATGATCCGCCGATATCGCATCATCAAATCCTAAACATTCCGATCCCTGCCCCACCAGCCCGGCAGCCACGCGCCCTCTCAGTTCCGGAAATTTTTCATCCAGCATCCTCTTTCCGTACGCTTCATAATATCTCTCTGCCAATTCCAAACCTTTCATGCAAACCTCCCTGTCCGCCGCCAAACAGCCACTGCAAATCCTATCTTCCGCAATTGATTCTGTCATATATCCCTTGTGCCTGTCCACGGTACGCTTTTGCCCTGTCCGTATCTTTCAGGCAGTCACATACCGCCGCGCAATTCTCACACAGCACCGCATAACTCTGATTTTCCCCAAAATGCTTCTTTACCTCCGCCAGTGCCTTTTCATAAGAATCCAGTGCCTTTCCATAGTCTCCCATCCTATAGTATGCCTCACCCACGCCGGCCAAAGCCGCACTGTAATGGGCATCGGTTTCCTCCCCGCTGCCCGCCCCTTCAAATAATTCCAATGCCTCCTGCAATGTTTCCGATGCCTCTTCGGTACGCTCCTGCTTAAAATATAAAAGTGCCAGATTTGTCAATGTAGTCGCCTGTTCCGCTTCACTGTCCTTTAATTTCTTTATGATTTCCAGTGCCTTCTTCAGCATATCCACTGCCTCACCGTTCTCGTTCATCTGTTCCAGCAGGATGCTCATATTGTTATACAGCCCGGCAAAACGGTAATCCCCTTTCGGCAGCAGTCTTTCATAAATGGCATGTGCCTGCCGGTAATACTTGTAGGCCTGAGAAACATCTCCTGCCGCCCGGTATGCCGTAGCCGCATTCAGCAGCGTAGTGGCAAAATGCTCACTGTCCTCCAGCTGCAGTTCCTCCATCAAAAGCAGCACATCTTCTGCAATGTCAAATGCCTTTTTATGCTGTGAAATGCTTCTGTAGAACCCGATCATCTCATTCCCTATGGATATATATGCTCCATAATCTTCCTTCTGCTTTGCCTCTTCCAGTGAAGAAAGCAAAAACGGCTCTACTTTGTCCAATTCGTTTTTCTGAAAATACCCGTCCAATTGCGCAAAAAATTCTTCTATATTTATTGCCTGATTCATATGCCCTCCCGCTTCCTTTCCCTGCTTTCCCAAGAGTATGCAAAACCTTCCTGCCATATCCAACGGAACGTATTTGCAGATATACCCCTTCCATATATTGTTTATAGCCCATTCGGCTCACTTCCATATGATGTGCCGCATATAGCAAGTGATACATTTCATTTCCATTATAATTTCTGATCCGTTATTTTGCAATCACAGAAATCACTTTCCGCGGAACTCAGTTTTCACGCAAAACCTTTCCGAAAGCAAACCGGCATAAAATACCCTCCTTGTTTTTTTCCTTATCCGGGCTTATAATGTTATCGGCCACAAAACACACTTTAACCGGAGGTATATCTTATGACAAATGCAAAGAAAAAAATCATTTTTTCTTATATCCTTTCAGGAATGGTTTTTGCAATAGGAGGCTGTGGGAATGGCGGTCAGAATCCTCCGGCATCCGAAAATATCGCACAGATAATAGAGCCTATTTCCGAAGGACAGCAGGCAGATTCAGAAATAGCAGACGAAAAACCGGACAGCGCAGAGGAAAGCGGCAGGCAGGCAGATTCACCAAACGCAGGGAATCTGATAGAAGAACAGTCTTTTTCCGTAACGCTCCAGCCGTTAGGTCCGGTTCAATTTTCGTCCTATCAGCCGGACACTTCACAGAACCTATTTACCGACGTAACATTTTCCATTGAGAAAGACGGCACCCTGCTTCAGGACCTCCCCGGCATAACCGAAAATAACTGCCGCAGCAACCAATCCTTTCTCCAAGTAGATGCCGTATCCTTTTTGGATTACAACCAAGACGGTTATGATGACATTATTACAATATGCTGTTATTCCATAGGTTCCGGTACGGACGCTGCCAAGAATATTTCGGAAATCCGATATTATTCAGGCAGCGAAAACGGCACTTTTGTCTTGGAAAAGGAAATGTCGGCAAACGCCACTTCCGCACTTACGGAGATCAGCATCGAAACGGCCAAGAACTTCATCGGCGTAGGGAAAAGCATTTCCAAAGAACCATGGCAGCAGGCATACATTGATTATCTGACATCGGAATCCGATGTGGAAATCCAAGATGGATATACGCTGATTTATTTAGATGCAGATGAAATTCCGGAACTGGTAGAAGTAGGAGACTGTGAGGCGGTAGGATGCCGGATTGTCAACTATTCTGACGGAGCCGTTCATGTAGCACAGCTGAACAGGCTCTATTTCTCCTACATTGAAGGCGAAAACCTGCTTTGCAATTCGGAAGGAAACATGGACAATTACTATGATCTGGTCTATCAAATCATAGACGGCGAACTGACGCTTGTGGCGGAGGGATATTACGGAGCAGAAGATAATTCCAATGTACAGTTTGACGAAGAAGGAAATCCCATCTACCGCTATGTATGGGAAGGCGTAGAAATGAGCAAGGAAGAGTATATGAAAGCACTGAACAGCATATATGACACTTCCCGTGCAAAAACCGGACATATATATGGCGAATCCCATTCCGTGGATGAAATGATTGCCCTGCTTGAAAATTTCTGATATGCGTCACAATTTGTGGGAGATTTGCGCCAAAGGAAGGGTTTCAAACACACTCTAGAACGTATTTGAAAATTGCTTTCCGGCAGATGTCAGGAAGCAATCTTCAAACACGCTCTGAAACAGGCTGCAGCTTAAGGAATGACATTGCCACTATCTTTTATTATTGATATAGTTCACCAATCCTTCCGAATCAATAATTTTCTGCATAAATTCAGGAAATGCCTGTCCTTGGAATTTCGTTCCTTTTGTCACGTTGGTAATCATTCCGGTATCGAAGTCCACCTCCACCTCATCCCCGGCATCTATCCCTCTTGATGCCTCCGGGCATTCAATTATCGGCAGACCGATATTGATGGCATTCCGGTAGAATATCCTCGCGAATGTCTCTGCAATGACACAGCTTACCCCTGCAGCTTTGATGGCAATGGGCGCATGTTCCCTGGAAGAACCGCAGCCAAAATTTTTATCTGCCACAATAAGATCCCCTTTTTTTACTTTGGACACAAACTCTTTGTCGATATCTTCCATGCAATGGGTCGCCAGTTCCGCCGGATCCGAAGAATTCAGATACCTTGCCGGAATAATGACATCCGTATCCACATTATCTCCATATTTAAATACCGTTCCTTTTGCTGATTTCATATCTTATTTCCCTTTCCTAATGCCGCTCTTTCTCGGAGCGCGTCTTCTTTGATGCTAATCTCCATGCCTATACCGCAACTGCGCTGCGTTGCCGGCTACAGCCGGCACGGACAGGAAATTTTACCCATAACCGCACTTGCTGCCGCCACGGCCGGGCTGGCAAGATAAATCTCGGACTTCACATGTCCCATTCTTCCTACAAAATTACGGTTTGTAGTGGAAACGCACCGTTCCCCTTCCGCAAGGATTCCCATATATCCGCCCAGACAGGGACCGCAGGTGGGCGTGCTCACCACGGCTCCGGCCTCAATAAAAGTTTTCAGTAACCCTTCTTCCATTGCCTGCATGTAAATTGCCTGTGTGGCAGGAATGATAATACAGCGGATTCCTTTCGCCACATGCCGGCCGGCCAGAACTTTCGCCGCTATGCGCAGGTCATCCAACCTCCCGTTGGTGCAGGATCCGATTACCACCTGATCAATTTTAATATCCTCCGTGATTTCATCTATTGTCTTTGTATTCTCCGGCAAATGGGGAAATGCCACGGTAGGACGGAGCGTACTAAGGTCAATGGTGTACTCTTCGTCATACACCGCATCCTCATCTGCCTCATATACCGTATACGGTTTTACGGAATGTTCCTTCATATAGGCAGCCGCCAAGTCATCCACAGGGAAGATGCCGTTTTTCCCTCCGGCCTCGATTGCCATATTGGCGATCGTGAAGCGGTCGTCCATGGTAAGATTCCCAATGCCCTCCCCTACGAATTCCATAGATTTATACAGTGCCCCGTCTACTCCGATCATACCGATAATATGTAAAATCACATCCTTGCCGCTTACCCATTCCGAAGGCTTCCCTACAATATTGAATTTGATTGCGCCCGGCACTTTAAACCAAGCTTTTCCCGTCGCCATGCCGGCCGCCATATCCGTGCTTCCCACGCCGGTGGAAAATGCCCCCAGCGCACCGTAAGTGCATGTATGCGAATCTGCCCCGATAATCACGTCCCCGGCAACGGTAAGCCCTTTTTCCGGCAGCAGCGCATGTTCAATCCCCATTTCCCCCACTTCGAAATAATTGGTTATCTCATTCCGGTAAGCAAATTCCCGGACGCATTTACAATGCTCTGCGGATTTAATATCCTTATTGGGCACAAAATGATCCGGCACCAATGCAATCTTATCTTTGTCAAAGACACCTTCTACATTCATTTTTTCCATTTCTTTAATGGCCACCGGACTTGTAATGTCATTTCCGAGTACCAGATCCAGATCTGCCTCTATCAGCTGCCCTGTCTCCACCTTTTCCAGCCCTGCATGTGCCGCTAAAATCTTCTGGGTCATTGTCATTCCCATATTCCAATTCCTCCTGCTAAATATGTGAGATTCCTTCGGAGCATATCTGAAAATTCATTCCGCAAAATAAAATACCCGGCAGAAGCAAATTTAAAGCACACTCTCATTAATGGGATTGTAGCATATCCTCCCTGATTTGAAAAATATTATCTATTCATATTTGTCATAACTTGAAGTTATAAAAGCATCATGTTATAATTACCGGGAATTAGAGCATGGAGGAAACACAATATGGAAGAAAATCTGAATCTCTACCGGATCTTTTATGAGGCGGCCAAATGCCGCAGCTTATCCAGTGCCGCCAAAAAGCTGTACATCAGCCAGCCTGCCGTAAGCAAAGCCATTGCCCGGCTGGAAGAAAACATGAACACCGTGCTTTTTCTCCGTTCCTCCCGCGGCGTTGTCCTTACCCCGGAGGGAGAACTGCTCTGCCGCCATGTGGAAGCTGCCCTCGCATCCCTGAAATCCGGCGAGGAACTGCTGCGTTCCGCACAGGCGCAGGGAATCCGCAGGCTCTCCATAGGCGTCAGTACCACTTTATGCAAATATGTGCTCCTCCCTCTGCTGAAGCCCTTCGTGACGGAAAACCCCAATATCAAAATAACGATCTCCTGCCAGCCCACCTTCGAGACAATCTCCGCCCTGCGGAATGCGGCCATTGATATCGGGCTTGTGGGAATCCCTTCCGATGAAAACAGAAGCGGGAATTCCGGCATATCCTATCTTCCCCTGAAAACCATAGAAGATATATTCGTCGTTTCCCGCACTTACCTTGCTCCCTTTTTACAGACATATGGCAACGAGCCTTATGCAAACAGACTGTTTTTTGAGGAAGCAGCCTTCATTATGCTGGATAAAGATAATATTTCCCGCAAGCATGCAGATAACTTCTTGGCTGCCCGCCGCATCACTCTGTCCAATGTCATTGAAGTGAACAATATGGATTTGTCCATTGAATTTGCCCGTGCCGGTTTGGGCATTGCCTGCGTCATCCGAGATTTCGTGGAAAATGACATAAAGAACGGCACATTGACGGAACTGGAATTAGGGGAGAAAATCCCCCGCCGCCGCATCGGCTTCGCCTATTCCGGCAATAAAGAAGTCAGCAAAGCCATGGAACTCCTTATGGGGTATTATTCCTCTTTGGCATAGCACATCGATCCTGCATTCCGTTAAGAGAACAACGGGGTAGAAAAGTAACGTTCCGCCGTATCGGGCAGCACCGTAACCACCGTCTTTCCCTTCCCAAGCTTCCTCGCCAGCCGTAAAGCCGCCGCCACATTCGTACCGCTGGAAATGCCGCACAGAATCCCTTCCAGACGCGCCAGATCCTTGGCCGTCCGTATGGCTTCCTCATCGGATACAATGCAGATATCATTATAGATATCCCGTTTCAGGTTCCCGGGTATCAGCCCGTCTCCAATCCCCATCTGCAAATGAGTCCCTATGGATCCCCCGGAAAGAATAGCCGCATTTTCCGGCTCCACGGCCCAAATCACTATATCAGGGTTCTTTGCCCTCAGTACCTCCCCCACGCCGCTTATGGTTCCGCCGGTGCCGATGCCGGAACAGAAACCATGAATGGGGCCGGCTGCCTGCTCCAATATCTCTCTGCCCGTATGGTACCTATGTGCCATGGGATTGGCAGGGTTTTCAAACTGCTGGGGAACATAGACTTTTGGATCTTCCGCCGCCATCCGCATGGCAGTCGCCATGCATTCGTCAATGCATTCCCCGATATTGCCCCCGTCATGAATCAATATAACCTCCGCTCCGTAATGGCAGACCAGTTTACGCCGCTCCTCGCTGACGGAATCAGGCATAATGATAACGGTACGGTATCCTCTCACTGCCCCGATCAGAGCCAGCCCTATCCCCTGATTCCCGCTGGTAGGTTCCACAATAACGGTATCCTTTCCTATTTTCCCCTCTTTTTCTGCCTGAAGTATCATATTATAAGCCGTTCTTGTTTTAATGGAACCTCCCACATTCAGCCCTTCGAACTTTACCAGCACTTCCGCCCTTTCCGTATCGCTGCCCATACGGTTCAGACGTATCATCGGCGTATGGCCGATGGCATCCAATATATTGTCATATATCATAATCAGTCTCCCATTCCTTTCTGCCTGCCCGTCTCTGCGCCCATGCCAAAATCAGGCAGCCTGCCGCGTAACAGGCAATATCCTTCAGATCAAAAGTTGCTCCCAGAATCATTCTTGCAGCAGGGATATGCTCCACGCCCAGAAGAGAAGCCAGCTGAAAATACTGGCTCACCTCCACTGCCACCGCAAAAAGAAAAATCCATAGAGGAAGACGCTTCAGCCCCTCCGGGAACAGTACCCTTATAAAAAAATACAGCAAGACCACAACAAGCATATCCCCTACATACGGACGGATAAACCTGTCTCTCACATATAACGCAATAAAAGCTTCCGTCACAAACAGCAGCAAGAATATCCCTGCAAATACCATCCTTTTTCTAAGGTCCGGCTTTCTCATATCTCTTTTCTCCTATCTGTCTCGGCGCGCCGATTCCCCTATCACAATTTCCCCAAGAGACTCTTTATCGTCACAGATGATTTCCCCTACGGAAGGAACATAAATATGACCAGCCAAAGGATTTTTAATGCTTTCCACCGGCGTAACAATTCTGGCTTCCACCTCCGACTTTTCAAAGCAAAGATCTGCGGCTTCCATTTCACAGTCAACCAGTTTCAGCCCTTTGCAGTAACAGAGCGGCTGTGTGCCGATAATCTTACAGTTTTCAAAAGTAACGTTCTCACAGTACCAAGCCAGATATTCTCCTTTGATGACACTGTTTTTTATTGTCACATCCTTAGCATGCCAGAAAGCATCCTTTGTGTCAAACTCACAGTTCTCAAAAACAGAATTCCGTATATATTGGAAAGAATACTTTCCCTTCAGCTTCACATGAGAAAAATGAAGGCAGTCGGAACGCATCATAAAGTATTCACTCTGTACGGTACAGTTCTCCATATCCGCACCGTGCACGGACCAGCCAAATTCCGGCGAAATAATATCACAGTCTTTCATATGGACGGAGCCGCATTCCCTCAAAGCCTTAATGCCGTGGAGTTTCGTGTTGACAATCGTTACATCCGTAGAATACCAGAGAGCCGCGCGGCACAGTTCGGTCATTTCCGAGTCTGCAATTTCCAGCCTGTCGTCATGCCAGAAGGGATATCTTAAATTAAAGAAACAATGGGATACCCGAATATCCCTGCTTTCCTTTAAGGCGCTTTCCCCGTCTGCCGGTCCGTCAAAAGCGCAGTTCTTCACTTCCAAATCCTTGCTTCCGTACAATGCACGTTCCATGTCAAAGGTTTCGTTTTCTGCCACCTGCATGTTTCCTCTCTCCTTTCGCGAAAAAGGCCATCGTTCCAGTCAATGTACCGATGGCCTTTCCTATCATCTTATGCTGTTCTTCCTGTAACTTTCCTACAATTGCATATATATGCTTAATTATTGATCAGCTTATCGCTTTCATTGTTCCAGCTGTATAATTTACGGATTTCCTTGCCCACGGTTTCGGAAGAATGTTCTGCCGCCAGTTTCCTCATAGCCTTAAAATGAGCCTGCCCGCCTGCCGGTGACATATCCAAGAGGAAATCTTTGGCAAACGTACCGTCCTGAATATCGGAAAGGATTTTCTTCATCGTCTTCTTTGTTTCCTCGGTAATGATCTTAGGCCCCGTTATGTAATCGCCGTACTCTGCCGTATTGGAAATGGAATATCTCATGCCCTCAAAGCCGGACTGGTAAATCAGATCCACAATCAGCTTCATTTCATGGATACATTCAAAATATGCATTCCTCTCGTCATATCCTGCTTCCACCAATGTCTCAAAGCCTGCCTGCATTAATGCGCACACACCGCCGCAGAGAACCGCCTGCTCGCCGAAGAGGTCTGTTTCCGTCTCCGTACGGAACGTAGTCTCCAGCACGCCTGCCCTTGCGCCGCCGATTGCCAATGCATACGCCAAAGCCATGTCCAAAGCTTTCCCGGTAGCGTCCTGATGAACCGCCACAAGACAGGGAACTCCTTTGCCTGCCTGATATTCGCTTCTTACGGTATGGCCGGGTCCTTTGGGCGCAATCATCGTCACATCCACATCCTTGGGAGGGACAATCTGATTGAAATGAATATTGAATCCATGGGCAAACATCAGCATATTTCCCGGTTCCAGATTCGGCTCGATGGATTCTTTATACATCTTCGCCTGCAGTTCATCGTTGATCAGAATCATAATGATATCCGCTTTCTTTGCTGCCTCTGCCGCCGTATATACTTCAAAGCCCTGTGCCTCTGCCTTTGCCCAGGATTTGGAGCCTTCATAAAGCCCGATGATTACATTGCAGCCGGATTCCTTTGCATTCAGCGCATGTGCATGCCCTTGACTGCCGTAACCGATTACCGCAATCGTCTTTCCGTCCAACATGGAAATGTTACAGTCTTCCTGATAATAAATATTTGCCATTTCTTCTTCCTCCGCTTATTTTTCCTTATAGTTACGATACATTTATCACTGAAAGGGTTTCCCCTAAGAGCCGCTGCCCGTCAGTCGGTCAGGTAGGTGACATTCTCAATGCCCCGTCCCAGTCCCGTAATGCCTGTCCGCGCCAGTTCCAGAATCTCATATCCTTCCAGAAGGCTGATGAACGCTTCTATCTTGGATTGTGCGCCGGTCAGTTCCACCACCAAGCTCTCCGGAGCCACATCCACGATCTTGGCCCGGAAAATATCTGCCACAGAAATCACCGCCTGCCGCTCCTTTGCCGTGGCCTTCACCTTAATCAGCACCAGTTCCCTATAGACACTGTCTTCCGGTTCCAGAATCTTTATATCCCGCACATCCACTAATTTTTCCACTTGCTTCTCTATCTGGTCCAGAATCTCATCATCCCCCGATGTTACGATAGTTATCCTTGTATATCTGGGATCTGCCGTCACACCTGCCGTGATGCTTTCTATATTGTATCCCCGCCTGGAAAACAGCCCGGAGATCCGGCTCAGAACACCCGATGTATTATCTACCAAAAGCTGAAATACTTTCTTACGCATCTAATTCCTCCGTTTCCGTCTCGACATCCGACATTTATTGTATCAACTGTCTTTTAAAAAGTCAATATATAGTGAACGTCATATTATTCCGCATCCCTGCACTTCTGAAGCGCCAGAGTGCCTGTCCGCGCCACTTCCACGATGCTGATTGTCCTTAACATCTTAATAAAAAGCTGTATTCTCTCCGGCACATCGCAAATCTGTATAATCATCATATTCTTTGACATGTCCACAATCTGCGCTTTCATAATGTCGCAGTTCTCCATAATGTCCCTGCGGTTGCCGCGGTTATACTTTACCTTTATCAGCATAAGTTCCCGGCTGATGCTTTCGCTCTCACCGAAAGTCTTCACTTTTATGACATCCAGCTTTTTATTCAGCTGCTTCTCTATCTGCTCGATGGTTCTCTCGTCCCCGCTGCTTACGATTGTCATGCAGGAAACCTCAGGGTCGTCCGTCTCCCCCACCGCCAGAGAGTCAATATTGAAACATCTTCTGGAAAACAGCCCTGCCACTTTGCAGAGAACACCGGAACGGTTTTCCACGGAAACCGAATATATTCTTTTCATCCTTGCCGTCCTCCTATTTCACTAAATCCATGGGATCGATGATGCATTCCAGCAATATGGATTTGTCTTCTTTCAGAAAGGCATCTATCGTCTCTTCCGCCTTTTCCATATTCTCCAGACGCAGGAAATCCATATCATATGCGGCCGCCAGCTTCTCCAGATCCGGACTGCCTGACAGATCCACCACGGAATAATTGTCTTTATAGGTATAGTGCTGGAACTCCCTTACCATACCCAGATAATTGTTTTTCAGCACCACGATTTTTACCGGAATGTGATGCTGGCGCATAGTAGCCAATTCCATCATGGACATCTGAAAGGAACCGTCCCCGCATACGGCGATGACCTGCCTGTTTTTATCCGCCAGCTTCGCCCCCATGGCCGCCGGAATGGAATATCCCATAGTCCCCATTCCTCCGGAAGTAAGAAACCGCCCTTTCCGCACGATATGATAACCGCAGGACCATATCTGATTCTGTCCTACATCCGCCACATATATGCCGTCCTCCTCCATTTTGTCCGAAAGCATAGTGATAAACCGGGCAGGATCCACATAATCCTTGTTGGGGCTGCGTTTCACCTGCATGCTCTCCCGGTAACCGTCCAACGTCTTGAGCCACTCCTCATAGGCACGGTGCGTATGGGCTGTGTCCAGATCCTGCTCCGTCATGTCTTCGAAAATATGTTTCACATCCCCCACCAGAGGAATATGCGGGCCGACATTCTTCCCGATTTCTGCCGGATCCACATCCATATGGATGAGTACCTTATTATTGGTAATCAAATCCGGCTGGCTCACTGCCCGGTCCGCCACTCTGGCTCCTACCATCAGAAGCAGATCCGACTCATTCATGGCACGGTTGGCACAAGGCTTCCCGTTATTTCCCACCATGCCGAAATACAGAGGATGCCTGGTGGGCATCACCCCGATTCCCATCATTGTGGAAACCACAGGAATCCGGTATTTCTCCGAAAATGCCCGCAGCGCGGCACCTCCGTCGCTTAGCAGTGCGCCGCCCCCCGCACAGATAATCGGACGTTTTGCCTTTTCCAGTTCCTTTACCACTTTCTTAATCTGTGCCATATTCCCTTTCACGGTAGGTTTATAAGTCCTCATATTCACTTCTTCCGGATAATGGAATTTGGATATGGGCGCATTCTGGATATCTATAGGCACGTCTATCAATACCGGCCCCCGCCGGCCTGTATTGGCAATATGGAACGCTTCTTTGAACACTCTGGGGATATTGTTTGCATTTTTAATTAAGTAACTGTATTTCACAAAGGATTCCACGGCTCCTGTAATATCCGCCTCCTGAAAAACATCGCTGCCGATCAGTTCGCTGTTCACCTGACCGGTAATGCATACCAAGGGAATGCTGTCCGCAAAAGCCGTAGCTATTCCCGTAATCACATTAGTCGCCCCCGGCCCCGATGTCACGGCGCATACCCCTACCTTGCCCGACACTCGTGCCAAGCCGCTGGCCGCATGAGCGGCATTCTGTTCCGTCCGAATCAAGATAGTACGGATATCCGAATCCAAGATACTGTTATAGAAAGGGCATATGGCTACCCCCGGATACCCGAACACATATTCCACTCCCTCAGCCTCTAAACACTTTATTATCGCATCTGCACCAATCATAGTCCAAACCTCATCTCCTTTTCCTTATCTATGCCGTTCCCTATATTCTCCCATATGTCCCCGAAAAACCGCCGCGCATATGGGAGGCCTTCCTATTTTCAGTCTATGTTCAGAATATTCTTTGTCAGCTTCACCGCTTCCGCCGCATCTTTGGAATACCCGTCCGCCCCTATTTCCTCCGCATATTCCGGGGTAATGACCGCACCGCCGACAATCACCTTTGCCCCTACCTGCTGCTCTTTCGCATAGGCAATGACCTTGCGCATCTCCTGCATGGTAGTGGTCATCAGCGCGGACAGCGCAATGACGCTGGCCTGATGCTCCTTCGCTGCCTCGATAATCCGCTCTTTCGGCACATCCTTGCCCAAGTCAATCACGCGGAAGCCATAATTTTTCAGCATTAACGCCACCAAGTTCTTTCCGATATCATGAATGTCCCCTTCCACGGTGGCAATGACTACTGCAGGCATTTCCTTCCCTCCGCTCTCCTTGGCCAGAAGAGGTTCCAGATATTCGATGGCCGCTTTCATTGCCTCCGCACCGGCAATCAGCTGGGGCAGGAAATATTTCCCTTTGTCGAACAAGTCGCCCACCTCATTGATAGCCGGCAGCAGCGCTCCGTCCAATATCTCCTGCGGCTGCATGCCGTCTTCTAATGCCTCGGCCGTATATTCCACGATTTTCTTTCTGTTTCCTTTCAGAACGGCTTCCTTTACCCGATCCAGGACAGACAAAGCTTCTTTCTTTTCCTCCGCCTGTAAAGACCCGGATGCTCTGTTTTCTGTTTTCTCTTTCCCGGCATCCATACGTCGGATATAGCGTATGTCTGCCTCTTCCTTATTTAAAAGCAGATCCGCTGCAAACGCGCTGCTCATTAAAAGTTCCTGGGACGGATTTGCGATGGCCATAGTCAGCCCTTCCCGGATGGCCATGGTCAGGAACGCCGTATTTACATAGCCTCTTTCCGGAAGCCCAAACGAAATATTGGAAAGCCCGCATATAGTGGCATACCCTTTTTCCTTACAGTAACGGATTGTCTCTAACGTTTCCAAAGCCGCCTTTTTATTGGCTCCTACCGTGGCCACCAGACCGTCCACTACGATATCCTGCCTGCTCATGCCCAATTCCAAAGCCCGTTCTGTAATCCGTTCAATAATCTCCTTTTTCTCCGCCAAATCCTTCGGCAGCCCTTCGTCCGACAGCGGCAGAAGGATGAACATTGCCCCATATTTCTTCACGATAGGCAGCAATTGCCGGAATTTTACCTTTTCATAAGAAACGGAATTGACCAACGCCCTCCCCGGATAACGCCGCAGCGCGGCTTCCAGCACCTCTACATGGCTGGAATCCAGAGAAAGGGGAAGGGAAGTCACCCCGGCCACTTCCTCCAAGGCACGCAGCATCATTTCTTTTTCGTCAATGCCGCTCATGCCCATATTCACATCCAGGATCCCGGCGCCGCAGCTTTCCTGCTCTTCCGCAAACCGTGCCACCATATCCATATTTCCCTGCCGCAGTTCTTCCTGCAGTTTTTTCTTTCCCGTCGGGTTAATCCGCTCGCCCACAATAAGGAAATTGTCTTCCAGCCCGAATTCCACGGTCATCCGTTCGGAAGCCAAATACCGTTTCTCCGGTTTCTTCCTTTTCCTTACTTCCATATGCCCGGTGCGTTCTTTCAGCCTGCGGATAAATTCCGGCGTGGTTCCGCAGCAGCCGCCCAAAACCGATGCCCCGGCCTCCACTAACCGTACCATCCCTTCCGCAAACTCCCCACAGCCCATATCATAGACCGTATTTCCGTCCCCGTCCAGAGAAGGCAGGCCTGCATTCGGTTTGGCAATGATCGGCACCGTAGTCACTTCTGCCATGGCTGCGATAATATCCGCCATTTTGTCCGGCCCTGTGGAACAGTTGGCTCCTATGGCTGCCGCCCCAAGGCTCTCCAGCACCACCGCCGCTGTCCTTGCGTCGGTGCCGTAGAGCGTACGCCCATCCGCCTCAAACGTCATTGTAACCATTACCGGAAGCCCGCAGCTTTCCTTGGCCGCAATCAGCGCCGCCCGGCTTTCCTGCAGGCTCATCATCGTCTCCACCACCAGCAAGTCTGCTCCCGCTTCCGCCAGATGACCGATCTGTTCCTTATAAATATCCACCAGCCGCTCAAAATCCATAGTGCCCATAGGCGACAGCTGTTCTCCGGTCATTGTCAGATCCCCGGCCACCAGACACCTTTCCCCGGCCGCCTCTTTGGACAACGCCACCAATTCCCGGTTCATCTGCCCCAGCCTGTCCGACAGCCCGTATTCCTTCAGTTTCACGGCATTTGCGGAAAATGTGGGAGCATATAAAATATCCGTCCCGGCCTGCACAAACTCTTTCTGCAGCCCAATCAGCACTTCCCTATGTTCCAGTATCCATGCCTCCGGGCACACCCCGGCAGGCATTCCCCTTTTCAAAAGATTGGAGCCTGTGGCACCGTCCAGATAAACGGGATGCCCCTTTCCCAATTTCATAAACTCTTCTCTTGTCATCCTGCACTCCTATACCTATATCCGGTCCTTGCAGAGTGGGAAATATTCCTATCAATACACCCCAAAACGCACTAAGTCCGAAAGTTTTACACTGTGACTATGTTACCATGGATTCTGCAAAACTACAATAGACAGTTCTCCATCCTCCAGGGCAACAGCATTTACTTTTCAGGTGAGAACAAAATTTTTAAAAACAACTCA
>CAJUIM010000038.1 GCA_910586275.1 uncultured Lachnospiraceae bacterium
ACGCTTCATGCTGACCTGCTTCTCGCCGGGATTACCCAGCTTATTACTGTAATGGTGGCTGACAAACTGCACAGGCATCAATATATCCGCAGTCTAAAACCTCTGATCGCATAACCTTACATACTATTTCGCAGGCAGATATCCCTATCTGCTTTGTTTTCATGTCTTAAAATCCGGTTGCCCACATCCACCTCCTGAAAATCTGGCATGACCGGATTTTTACCCTGCTGGGATCAAGATTGCGAACTTGTTTCGCAATTACCTATTTGTTCTCTACCTTTTGGAATAAAAATAGGACTAAGCTAGTAATACGGCATTTCTACCATTCACTAATTTAGTCCTAACTAAATCAATATGAAATTGTTTACCTTCTCCCCTCCTTATGCTATACTAAAACCAGTAACTCATAGCTTTTAGGCACTTTGAGTTACATTACTGACATTTCTTCCTATTTTCTTTTGAATCGGCGCCGCCCAAATGAAAAATTAGAAGTGCTTTGACGCAATACTACATTTTTTCATTAGGACTAAATCGGTGGAAACCCTTGATTTTTCAATGAGTTTTTCAACCTGTCATTATAATAACTCAAAGCCCCGCCGGCGTACACGCCCACCCCAGCCCCAGCACATTGGCAATAATATTAGCAGATATATACTCCCGAGCCGCATGCCCCACCGGAATCCGAGGAAACATAAAAGAGACAAAAGGCTGAATCCCCTTGGTCAGCTTTGCTATCAGCCCGGAAGTATGGGCTATCTCCATAAGCCCCACCCACAAAGCCATGACCCCCATCATCGTAATGCATAGAGACACCGCCTCCCCGGCGGAGTCCAGAGCCGCATTGCTGACTTCCTTTATGTTCCCCGTCAACGCTCCATAAACCACCCCCACCATAATCATAAAAGCCCAAATATAATTCAGCATAACTGCCCTCCGTTTTTGCATATTGCTAAAATATATTCTGCCGGCTCCTACGATATGCCACCCTCCCCGGCTCCTTCCCATAAGACAAAGCCCGGAAAACCGCAGCCCATACTCCGCAAAAACAGAATTCCCTCCGACACACCTGCCAAACCTTTCACAACTTCAGAAAACCGCATTCCCTTCTGAGGCATTCCTTCATATTTTCCAAAGCATGCGCAATCATCTGCTGCCCGAATTCCGCCGATGCCGCTTCCAGAGGATTTTCCCCTGCAACCCCAATCAGCTTGGACTTATCAGGCGCATCCTGCATATGTACCAAATCCGGCCTCAACGCCATCATAAGCGATGTTTCATTGGCTCCCGCATGGTCATTCTGAAATTTCAGCCTTTCCGCCTGTGCAAAATCCCATGCCGTGTAAAGAGCCATTCCCCATTTTTCCCTGACTCTCTCCTTTATTCCCTGAAAACACTTAATGGACGGGCCATGCCCATGTCCGATCACCACTTGAAAGCCCGCCCTGTGCAATTGCTCCATAATATGCAGCAGCAGTTCCTCAAACAGTTGGGAAGGAACCCAATATGCACTTCCCGGAAGCTGCTGTGTATCATAAACAGTTACCGTGCCCCCTGTGTTAATATCCATTCCGTAATATTTCCTGCTGCCGTCCTCAAACATCCTGTCCGGACCCACGAAAAGAGACGGCAGGACGATTCCCCCCACCTCCTCCGCCATAATCCGAAACAGTCCTTTTGACTGAATCCCGTCTGCCCCAAGCGGCAAATGAGGTCCATGCCATTCCAAAGTCCCCAGTGGTACATATGCGATCGGCATCTCTTCCAGACGCTGCCGGAATTCCCTTGGACACAAATTTTCATAAAATACTTCTCTACATTCCTCTGCTCCCCTAACCTTTGACTGCACCTGAAAGTACCCCCTTTATAATCCATTTTTGACAGAATACATAAAATATAATAATCGGTATAATCGCAAGCACAAGCATTGCCAGCATCAGCCCTAAGTCAATAGAACCGTACCCACCGCGCAAATATTGTATGGCCACCGGTATTGTCCTATATTCCGATCCAATGACCAGATACGGCAGCAAATAATCGTTCCAGATCCACATGGCATTCAGTACACTGACCGTAACCACAATCGGTTTCAGAACCGGAAGAATTATCTTGCCGTAAATCCCCATGATGGAACATCCGTCCATCATAGCCGCCTCTTCCAGCGAAACCGGGATAGATTTAATAAACCCGGTAAACATAAAGACGGAAAGCCCCGAGCCAAACCCCACATAGATACAAACTATGCCAGGTAAATTATCAAGATTCAGCATATTGGATATTTTCACCAGAGTGAACATCACCATTTGGAAAGGGACCATCATGGAAAAAGCAAACATAAAATACAATATATTTGCAAACTTACTTTTTACGCGCACAATATACCAAGCCGTCATGGAAGTCAATATGATAATGAGGGAAACCGCACATACCGTAATCGTCAGTGAAATCGCAAAAGCCCTGAAAAACTCAATCTTTTTCACACCCTCTATATAGTTAGCCATCCCGACAAAAGATTCCCTGTCCGGCAGCACAAAAGGCTCATTGTTAATAAACAGCTTACTCTTAAAGGAATTAAAAAATACAATTACGATAGGACTGATAAAAACGGCAGATATCAATGCCAACAATATATTTTTCCCTATACGATTCGCTTTTCCCATCAGTTTTCCACCTCCCTCTTCCTCGTCAGCATCAGCTGTGTCACCGATATAGCAGCCAGAATAAAGAAGAAGACTACCGCTTTTGCCTGCCCGACTCCTTCATACCCCATACGATTGTAGAAAGAATTATAGATATCCAAAGTAATCATAGAAGTGCTTTTCCCCGGAAGGCCTGCCGTCAGCGCAAGGTTCAAGTCAAACATCTTAAAGGAATTCGTAATTGTCATAAACATACAGATTGTGATGGAAGGCATGATTAACGGCAGTATAATCTTCCTCAGCATCTGAAACTTACTCACACCGTCAATCATTGCTGCTTCTTTCACGTCCTCGGAGACATTTTGAATGCCGGCAATATATATAATCATCATGTAGCCGATCATCTGCCAGTTCATGGCCACCACCATTCCCCAAAAACCATATTTGGCGCCAGCAGTCAATGTCGTCCTCGCGAATGCCAGTACCCCGTTAATAATTACCTGCCATATATATCCCAGCACAATGCCGCCCAATAGGTTCGGCATAAAAATAACCGTCCTAAAAAAATTCGTCCCTTTTTCCGTCTGAGACAAAACATTTGCCAAGGCAAATGCAGCCAGATTAACCGTCACTACATTAACCACGGTAAATTTCACCGTAAAAAATAAAGAAGAAAGAAAATCTTTATCCCTAAAAGCCATTGCATAATTTTTCAGTCCTATCCATCGGGCATCCGTAACCGTTGTAAACTTTGTAAATGACAGATAAATCCCCAGAACAAATGGTATCAGGAACGCAATGACATACGCAGCCAAAGTCGGCAATACCAGTATGGAAAAATTCTTCCTAAATGCTTTCTGCATATAGCCCTCCTTGTTTCTCTTTTCCTTTTATCGGAAATCTGTTTCCATCTATTGTCTTTCAGTAAAAGGGCAGAAAATATCATTTTTTATTCTCTGCCCTTCCCTCTGCCAAAGCATGCCTGTCACATGCTCCAAACCTTATTCACTGATTAAACTCTTCTCATTTCTCCAGCTTTCTTTCGTCTGCTCCACCACGGCATCCCATTCCATGTTTCCCTGCGTATATTCCAGCAGATAACTGCCAAACTGATTTTTAAACTCCTGACTCGGAAAACTTGTAAAGTTCCAAGAAACGGAAGTCAGGCTCCCATCGTTCATATAAGCCAGCATTTCCTTTACCAGAGGATTTCCCGGACGTTCCCCATCCGAAAAAGTGGAGAACGGGGGAATCATGCCTAAAATACCGTTGCAATAACTCTTTCCGGTATCACTGCCGAACAGCCAGAGCAGAAACTCCAAAGATGCTTTCTGATCAGCGGCCGATATTTTACTGTTCACACAAATATAGTTTTCCGTCCCGGTGCAGAGCCCTTGCTGCTCTTCTCCTTCTACCCCTGTATAAACCGGAAGGAATTTCACGTTTTCCTCCTGCACCTTATTTCCGTCCAAATCATAAATCATTGCCCATCCCCAGTTTCCGTTCTGTATCATGGCAACTTTCTCCGCAGCAAATTCCGCCATTGATTCCTCTACATTTTTTGCCCCTACCATAGTAGGCTCGGTACAGGAATTATTGATATAAAGATCAAATATATTTTTAAAATTCTGATTGTAGGAAAAATCAATTTCCTGCAGATCACTTACCCCTTTATCCCTATACTCGTAATAAATAGGAAGGTTTGCCAGATGCGTCTGCCACCGCCAGTCTTCTCCCGGCGCAAAGGAAGTCGAGCCAAATACGCCCTCAATCCCAAGCACATCCTTCTTTGCCGTCATGTCTTCCACCACAGCCTTCAAAGTCTCAAAATTCCTGATTTCTTTTGCATCATTGATTTCCACCGCTTTATCCGGCAATGCAAAATATTTCTTCATTATGGCATCGTTGTAAATAATGCCATAAGACTCTACGGCATATGGAATTGCATAAACCCCATCTCCTTCCGAGATTGCCATGTCCTTTTCCACCAGCCAGTCATAGATTTCAGAGCCTTTCAGATCCATGCAGTAATCCTTCCAAGTCTGATAACCAATTGGGCCGTTTATATTAAACAGCGTAGGCATTTCCTTTTTTGACAGTTCCGATTTTAATGTCTGCTCATAAGTTCCGCTTCCTGCGGTAACTACCTTCATTTCAATTCCTGTCTCTTCCGTAAACGCGGCTGCCGTCTCCTCCCATTCCGAAGAAAGTTCCGACTTAAAATTCAGAAAATAAACCTTTCCGCTCTCTCCTTGGCTCTCTGCCGCGCCGGCATCGTTTGCCGTTTGGTTCTGTCCCTCTCCGGAACCGGCATCGGCTGCGCCGCCATCCTGCGCCGTCCCTTCAGAACCCGTATTTCCGCAGCCGGCAAGCATAGATACCGCCAGGCAAGCGGTCAGACAACATGTTAATAGCTTTTTCCTTATCATAACTTTTCCTTCCTTTCATTTCGGGTTCACTACATCCGTACTCTCCCGCACGATCAGTCGGTATCCCTCCTCCGTCTCCGTCTGAAAATTATAATTTTCTCCTGCCAGCTTAAGCATATTCTGTACAATCTGCTTTGCCTGATACCGGATTGGCTGTCGGATCGTCGTCAATGCCGGGGTCAGCATTTCCCCCACATCAATTCCGTCAAATCCAATGACCGAAACATATTCCGGCACCCCATATCCATGCTTCATAAGCCACAGCATAGTTTCAATGGCTATTTCGTCACTACAGCAGAAAATGGCTGTTGGGTAGTCATAGGGCAAAATAAGCTTTTCCATCAGTTTTGAGATTTTTTCCCGCTTCACTTCATTCTTCACATAGCAGATATACTTTTCCTGAACGCCGATTCCCTTATGTTCCAACGCCTTGCGAAACCCGATTTCTCTGGCTGTCAGAAAGCTTCCGTCAATATTGTCGTCATAAAAGATCGCCCCTATTTTTGTGTGCCCTCTTTCTATCAGGTAGTTCACCCCATGATAAACGGCTCTTTGGTTATTAGCCGCCAAATCCAGCCCTATTTCCGGAGTCTGCATATTACAGATATGAAGCCTTGTATGCTCTTTTACATACTGCTCCTCTTCCGGATCCAGCAGAAACATAGTAAATATGACCTGTATTCCTCTCCACTCCAATTCCTTCAGAGCCTCCAGCTTATTTTCGAACGAACTGTCACAATATCTTATGATGCAGTCATACCCTGTTCTGGAAGAACATGTGTTAATCTCCCGGAACAAATGCAGCTGATACTGGTTTATATTATTATCCAGCAAAAATCCCAGTAAATTGCTTTTCTTTCCCGAAAGGCATCTGGCGGACGAATTCGGTAAATAATTATATTTTTTTACGGCCTCTAATACTTTTTTTTCCGTTTCCGGCCGTACAGGCTTCGAGTGGTTCAGGACCCTTGATACTGTAGCAGTGGAAACACTGCATTTTCGTGCGATATACTTGATATCAACCATAATCTAAATTCCTCCGGAAGAATTTGTATTTTCATTATATAGGAAAACGTTTACATTTCAATTGTCTACTATTTACAAAACTTTACCCGACTATTCATGCCGTCACTTATAAATAAAAAAAGAGGACTGAATCAGCCCTTAAAAGGTTCTCTGTTCAGTCCTCTTTCCCTTCCCCGCTCAGCCTGCCTATTATGTCTGTCCGCTAACCCCTTTCTTAATATACTCGGCCAGTTCCTCCCCCATACGCACTTGCGTCGTCACATAAGGATGTCTGCATGCGCCGAGCCCGTCAGTGACCCGCACTCTCCCATACTTAAAGCAGCTGATTTTCTCATCCCCCTGCTCTGCCTTGAATTTCCCGGCTGCCTTCTGTATGCTGTCGTACAGAAAATAATCCAGGCTCCCAAGCGCACAGATGATCCAAGGTGCAAAACCATTATAGTTGCGCAGCATCCGCAGGAACTCATAATAATCTCTTTCAAACTTCTTGATTCCCTCTTGCGTATCTCCGTTCAAGTCGATCACCGTAGCATCATTTGTCCCAAGATTCAGAACAATCACATCTGGAACATGATTCTGAAAATCCCATAAAACAGGATGCTCCGCCTTCCCCTCCAATTCCTGTGCCATCCGGTCGCGGTAAGGATAATAATATCCCATAGGCGGAATGGCATACGCAAACTTTCCTATCCCTTCCGTGACAGCAATCCCCGAGCAGGAAATCACGCTGAAATCCGCACAAAGCTTCCTGGCCGCCACCGCTGCATGGGACATCCACCCGTTCTCATCGGCCGAATAAAACATACGGTTGGCATCATTCACCATATTGCCGAAACCACAGGTAATGGAATCCCCGATAAACTCCAGCCGAAGTCTCTTCTCCGCTGCCTGCCCGGCATTTTCCGGTTCTCCCGCTTCCAGAATCTCTCCCTCTGCATAAAACTCCTTCAGGCATACCTTTCCTTTGGCATTCTCCGTGATCTTCCGTATAGTAACCGTATGCGCTTCCTCCTCCCCGAAGGCAAGAAGCGGATATACCTCCTCTTCCCTGTTCGTCTCTATATACCGCACCGGTTCCTCCTCATCGTCCACAAAGACCGCAATCCAAGGCCAAGTCTCTCTGCTTTCAAAAACTGCCGTCATATGGTTCAGTTCCTGCTCGGCAGAGGAAAATGCCCGAATCTTAACCGCCAGACTGCTTCCCCGAAAGCAGAACCTTATACCGGAGCAGGTCCAGTTGCAAAACAGGCCTCCTCCTTCCTCCGGCAAAGTCCTTCCCAATGTCTGCAGCTTATCCTCACACTCGCTGATTTTGATTTTTTTCATCCCCGTTCTCCGCCTTCCCTTATTTTTTCTCTCCGTCCCCGTCCGGCTCTTTCTCTGCCGCACGCACAATGTCTTCTGCCCCATCCGCCATACAGCTTCCTGTCACTTGGACGGTAACCTTATATCCTTCCTCCAAGCGGAACCTATACTTTCTCTCCCCGCAAGTCTCCACCCAGCGGATTACCAGTTCAAACTCATCTTCCCCGATAAAACTTCCGCTGGCCAAAGCCTTCGCCACGACTCCGTTGGAAATCCTATTCTCCCTCCTTGAGCCGTCCATGGCGGCCCACAGTTCTTTCTCTGATCCGTTTTCCTTATAATGCAGCACCGCTTCTCCGTTCCCAAATGAGAAACGGAAAGTTTCCGCTGCCGGAAGTTCTTCCATGCCGGCCATCCGCCGGATCATCCCGTTATCATAAAATCTAAGCGTCCCCTCTTCCACGGCATATGTCTTCCCGTTGATTCTCTCCTTCATGGGACTATCCGGCCGAAATGCGGGATGGGCAAGAGCAAGAGAAGCAAGCCGCCGTTCCAGCCGCCCGGATTCTTCCGGATTTTCCGGCAGTCCGTGCCCTTCCCCTATTTTCCCGAAAAACTCCCAAATCACATCCAAAGACCGCTGCGCCCAATGGGCACCGCTGGCATTCTCGGTAATGGCCAGAATTAAATCCTTCCCGGGATCCACAATAGTAAACTGCCCCATAGCGCCATCTGCCCGGTATACCCCTTCCGGCCTGCACATCCAAATCTGGTATCCATATCCTACAAAATTATCGTAAGCTTCCGGATTCCCCTTTGCCTCCGTAGCGGATTCATTCTGCAGCGATGTGGCAAGCTTTACATATTCCTCACTCAGTATCCGCTCCCCCTCCCAGACACCGCCGTCCGCATACAGCTTCATTAACCGAAGATTATCCTCGGTAGTGGCAAACAGCCCCCCGCCGCCTACCTCCAGGCCGTCCGGCGTATAAGCCCAAAGCATCCGTCCTGCATCAATGCCGATCTTGTCGAACAGTCTCGGTGTCAGATAGTCATGCAGTCCCAGCCCTGTTTTCTTACGCACAATCGCACCGAGCAAAGTGGATCCTGTGCTGTTATACATATAAGTCGTCCCAGGCTCATCCTCCACCGGAATGGCCAGAAAATCACGGATCCAATGTGCCGAAGGAGCCGGCTCCTTTTTCATGCCGCATCCCATGCATAGCACGTCCCTTACCCGAAGCTTTTTCAGATTTTCTGACGGATCCGACGGCGCATCCTCCGGAAAAATATCAATAATTTTTTCATCCAGCGAAAGCAATCCTTCCGTATATGCAATCCCCACTGCCGTAGCCGCATAAGTTTTCGTATGGGACTGCTGGCCATGGGGAATGCCCGGTGCATATGGCGCCCACCACCCCTTGGCGCAGATTTTCCCATACCGCATAATCATCAGTCCATGCGGCTCCGTAAAACCGCTTTCCAGTTCATCCAGCAATTCCATGATTGCACTGGATTCAATACCCACCGATTCCGGCGTTACCGTCTCAAATTCTTTTCCCATAGTTTCCTCCCTTTCCGGTTCTTTTACAAATCCAAATCCCTTCCCATAACCCGCCGCCAAATTCTTTACGGCTTATTCCTTTCGCTACAGCGTGTCTGAAAATGCGTTCTGCCAGATGTGCATACCATTTACCCAAAATCACGCAAAGATACGAAGCAATGCATCGTTGTGCAGATGACAGAAATGATTTTCAGACAGGCTATGACAAAACTGTCTGCATATGAAAAACAGGCCCATTTGACGGAAGAGCATAAATGCCCGCGGCATTTATGCTCCTCACCCTCTTTCCATCCAAACTTTATTTCAATCCGTGCATCTGCATCCACTCATCACACAAGGTTGCCCAATGAGCGATATGCGGAATATCCATTCCCAAATCATTCTCCCCGTCAGCCAATCCCAAGCCATGGGGGCCTCCCTGAAAAATATGCAGTTCATAAGGAATCCCCATATCGCTCAGTTCTTTTGCCAGATTCATCCCAAACCTTCCGTCGTCACTCAGCGTCTGCCAGATAAAAAAGGGAGGGGAATCGGGCCGGATATTCTTTTCTGCCGCCAGATACAGACGTTCCTCTCTGTCCCTTCCATACATATCCCCTTCCGCACATTCCGGCATGCCGAAAGGCTTTGGAAAAGAAACTGCAGTCAGCGCACCGTAACCTACCACCGTGCCGTCCGGCCGGCAGGACTGGCGTTCTGCCAAATCCCCGCTCTCCGGACTGCCGGCATCGTAATGAGTGGCGCAATTAGCGCTCAGCATTCCCCCTGCGGAAAAACCCATCACCGTTATTTTACCGTTTATTCCCAGTTCCTCTTTGTTGGCCCGCAGAATGCGGATGGCACGCTGCATATCCGCCATGCAGTCCAGCCTTGTATACGGAGCCAGGCGATAGGTAAGTATTGCCGTATTATATCCAAGCCGCTGAAAATACAACGCTACATTCGGCCCTTCGCAGCCGGTACGGATAGAGAAGCCGCCTCCATGGGCTACCAATACCGTCCCTCTGGCTTCCTCCTCTGCAGGCAGGAATACCATATAAGGCTCTTCCTGCAGCGGATCCCTGCCGTCAAACCCCGGTGTCTTTTCCCAAAGCCGGATTTTTTCGAAAGCCTCCATCCGCTTTTCCCAATTGGCCTTGAACTGTTCCACATTTACCGTACCGTCCGGATTCCTATGCCGTTCCAAAGGTATCACAAATGCATGCTCTTCCACTAATTTTTCCAAGATTTCTATATTTCGCTTATATTTCATGTCAAGATCCTTCCTAGAGATAGGTAAAAGGCTCACCCGCATCCAAAAAGACCGTAGGAATTCCTCCCGTAACCGATTCCGTCCATTTGGTCAGATACTTCATTCCCCATTCCTCGCTTCTCTCATGTCCTAACACAAGCATTCCTTTGTTCATCCCCATCATTGCGGCATCCCTGACATATGCGGACAGCGTCCATTCCGTTATATCCCCGCAGATAACTACGTCTATGTCCTCCCGGAACATCTGGACCATGGGTGCTTCTTCCCTGCCTAGCCCAAGGCTTCCGCCTCCTACCAATACAGACACCTTTTCCGCCGTCATATCCGGGTTGCCCACTATCTGAACCACCTCCATATGGGCGCGTTCTTTAAAGAATTGTGCCAAGCCCCGCAGCGTCGTCTGCGGTATTTTATATATACCGCCAAATCTGGTCCAGAACTGCTCTGCCTCCGGCTTATTCTCTCCGTACTTTTTCGTATCCGCAACCGGAACTCTATACTCCTTCCATCCGAATTCCTCTTCAAAACCGGTATAAATCTGATCCTCATGCCCCATATGCATATGGTCATGATACCGCCAGACAGCCATGCCGTACTCTTCCATCAGTTTCTTCTTCTCCAGATAAACCGGGTCTTCCTCCACCCATCCGGTCTTATCCGACCCGTTAAACCATGTGGGCTCATGGGTAATTATAAAATTAATCCCTTGGGCAGCCGCTTCCCGGATCACATCCACGGTAGCCATAAAAGTCGTCCCAATCTTCACCACATCCATATCCGGATTTCCTGCCGTTAAAATATCGCAGGTCTGCCCGTCCGGTATCTTTACGCCAGACCCTTCCTTAATTTTCTCGATTACCTCTCTTACCGTCATCTTGTCCTCTGCCCTCTTTCTCTCTCATCCTATGGCTGCATGTCACTCCCCGGTTTCCCGTTCCGGAAAATGCCCGAACATTCTTTTAGCATGTGCCTCTTACAGCATCCACTGAAGGGCGGGTTCCAAATACTGATTCCAGAAATCCCAGTTATGAATACCCGCGCTCTCATGATAAACATGTTCCACACCCTTCTCTTTCAGGAAATCACGGAAGGAACGATTATTCTCCAAAAGCCCGTCCTCCGTCCCGCATGCCATAAAAATAGCCGGAATTCTTTCCCCCTTTTCCTGATGCCTGCGGATCAGTTCTTCCGGGTTGTTTATGCTGCCGGACAGCTGATCCAAATCGCCGAAAGCTAATCTGTAGTACTCGTAATTGGCTACCGGATTTCCCCCTCCCGGCTGCATATGCTCTATGTCATGGACAATCAATGCGGAAGAAAGCCCAAACGCCTTGACAAAATTATGGTTAAACTGCAGTGCTGTATGGATTGCCCCGAATCCGCCCATGGACAGCCCGCCAATGTAAGTATCCTCCATCTCCGTTGCCAGCCGGAATGTGTCTCTGACATACTGTACCAGTTCCTCTCCCACATAAGACGCATATCTGCGTCCTGTCTCCGGCCCGTCCAGATAGAATGAATTCTCCCCGGCAGGGCAGACTACTGCCAGATTATAATTCCCTGCCAATTCCTGAATCCGGCTGCCATATATCCAGTCCGCCGCACTGCCGGTATACCCGTGCAGCAGAAATAATGTCTTCATAGGCCGCTGATAATGCGGATTCCCCTCCGTCCACATCTTGGGCAGATCATTGGGAATCACCATCTGAAATGTTACCATCCTCCTAAGACAGTCCGAACAAAAATCAATCCTTGCGCTTGCCATATTCTTTCCCTCCCTTTTCTTAACCTTTCACTGCTCCGATCACAACGCCTTCCACCAGATATTTCTGCACAAAAGGATATACAAGCAAGATCGGCAGTATGCCTACAAACGCCATGGCCATACGGACAGACGTTCCCGGAAGTTCCACGGAACCGGTTCCCATCAGGGCACTGTTGGCTTTCAATGCCTGAATATTGTTCATGATTTTCATAAGCAGCAGCTGAATACTATAAAGCTTCTCATTATCTACATAGTATAAACCATTTGTCCAGTCATTCCAATAGCATAAACCGGTAAACAGACTGATTGTCGCCACCACCGGCCGGGAAAGCGGAAACATTATCTTATAGAAAATCCGCAATTCGCTTGCCCCGTCAATCTGTGCCGCCTCCACCAAAGCATCCGGCACATTGTTCTGGTAAAAATTCTTCACTAATATTACATTAAAAGCGGTAACAAGATAATTGGGGATAATTAACGCCCATATGGTATTCTTAATGTGAAAGAACCGGCTCCACATAATATAGGACGGAACGATACCGCCGTTAAACAGCATGGTAAAAAATACGAAAAAGGATAAAATGTTCCGGTATTTAAACGCTTTCCTTGACATCGGGTAAGCCAGCGTAGTCGTAACCAGCACACTCAGTACCGTGCCGAGAATCGTTACAAGAAACGATACCCCATAAGACCGTACAATCACAACCCCCTGCTTTACCATATAATAATACGCATCCAGACTGAGCGCTTTCGGAAAGAAAGAATAACCGTCCTGAATCAATGCCTGCTCCTGCGTAAAGGATGCAATCACAAGCAGCACAATCGGCAGCAATGTAACGATAACGAGGAAGGTCAAAATAATGGTAGCCACCCTATTAAAAGATTTACTTTCTGTCATTTCTCTCCCTCCTTAGAATAATGCATTCTCTGAATCAAGTTTACGGACTAATGCATTGGCCGCCAATACGAGAATAAACCCGACAATTGACTGATAAAATCCTGCCGCTGCCGACATTCCTACGTTGTTCAGTTCCATTAATCCTCTATATACATAAGTATCAATCGTCTGTGTCACTCCGAACAATGCACCGGAATTCTGGGGAACCTGATAGAACAGGCCGAAATCCGAATAGAATATACGTCCGATGGACATTAAGGACAACGTAATTACGGTTGGCTTCAGCAACGGAAGCGTCACCTGAAAGATCTGCTGCATCTTCGTTGCGCCGTCAAGGGCTGCCGCTTCATACAGAGATTTATCTATGCCGGAAATCCCCGCCATATATACAATTGACTGATATCCTGCATTCTTCCAGAGATTCACGATGACCAAAATGAACGGCCACGCTTTCGGGAAAGTATACCATGATATCTCTTCCTTCCCCAGAGCCTTCATTACGGTATTGTTAATAAACCCGGTATCCGCATTCAGAAATGCATATGCCACAAATCCGATGACCACCCATGACAGCAAGTTCGGAAGCAGCAAAGATGCCTGAAAGAATTTCACCCTTGCCCTGTTACCCAGTTCGCACAGCAGCACGGCAAGGAAAATAGCGACTATCGTTCCAAGGACAATAAATACAATATTATAAAGCAGAGTATTCCTTGTCATAATCCAAGCATCTTTTGTCACGAACAGAAATTTAAAATTATCCATTCCGCACCAGTCGCTTTTAAAAATTCCTTTCATAAAGTTATAATCTTTAAAAGCAAGGAACAATCCCATAATCGGTATATAATTGTTAATCAGCAAGTACACTATTCCCGGCAGGGCAATTAAAAGCAGCGGAAATGATTTCGCAAAACCCTTCTTTCCCTTACCTCCCGCAGTTTTCGCCATATTTTTCCAACCTCCATTTCTTCTCCGCCTGTTGTCAGGCAGCCATATATGTACCGAACATCCTCTTATAATTCTGTCCGGTACCCTCCGGAGCCTCTCTGAAAGATGCTCCAAAAAATACCGGACAGCTTAATCTTATATGGCACTTATTTTCCGTTTGCCGCTTTCCATGCATCCAGCTGCTCCTGCTTTGCAGCCATAACATCCTGATATCCTGCATCATTCAAAGCCGATACAAATTTGGGGATTTCCGTTTCTGGATCGACACTTCCGCACATCAGCCCCGGCAGGAACTGATTGATCACATTGCTGAGTGCCGTATACTGGGTCTTAAATCCTGATGAGTCAAAGGAAAAGCCCATAGCCGGAGAAACATCCGCATTCTGATTCTGTTCCAATTCCCATGCCAGTGAATCTTTGCTGGTTCCTACCATAGGATACATAATGAAATAATTGCCAAGCGTACCGCAGCTAAGCTGTGCCGTATAAGGAACGGTGGTCGCATCCTGTCCCTCCGGATAGGACATATATCCTTCTTCATCCAGCACATAATCTCTGTCTTTGATTCCGTAAATCAGCAGATTTACGACTGCTTCGTCCGTATAAGTAAGGTTTAAGAACTTAAGGGCTGCTTCAGGCACATCACTGTTGGATGCAATCATCCAGCTGACAGCATTCACTTCACCGGTGCTGAGATATGCATCGTCCAGTATCTTCGCCCCTATCTTAAAGTTGCCGCACTGTGTTGCCAGACTGGCCGCCGTGTCCTCTTCCGGATAGCTGTAAGAAGCACTGTAGCAGAAATAGTTGCCGGAACTCATCAGTTCTGCCGCCATACTGGTAGTAGTTGCCGCATCTTTCATTACAAGGCCCTGATTGTACCACTCTCTGGCCAATTTGCAGCGAGCCGCGAAAATATCCGAGGAGTAAAGGTCTACCACTGTCATATCCCCGCCCAGCAATACGCCCACCGGCGTATTGAAATCATCCGACAAATAATCAATGTCGCCGTAGCTTCTGTTCAATCCTAAATTTCCTGCTTCCACCGGTGCCATAGGTATCATATCCGGATATGCTTCCTTAACTGCCGCAAGCACTGCCGTAATATCCTCAAAGCTGTTCACTTTATCCATTTCCAGCCCCAGTTCTTCCGCAATGTCCGCACGGTAAATCAACATAGGTGTCAGAGCAATAGGCTTCAATGTGGGAATCCCGTAAATAGCGCCATCCTTTGTGCATGCATCGATCCACTGTTCCCCTACCAATTCTTTTGTCTCTGCCGCACAGGTATCTATGATTGACGTAATATCTGCGGCCATCCCTGTAGACACACAATTATTAAAATCACCGAGAGATTCGAAAATATCTATTTTCTCACCCGCCTGCAATGCCAAGCTCACATTGCTGGAATAATCCGCAATCCCAATGGGCTTCAGAGTAATTTCCGCATTGATTTTTTCCCTTGTGATCTTGTTGATCTCTTCCTCAATAGTATCCAACGTTTCTTCTGTGGGAATATTATTGAATGTAGAGTAAGCAAATGTCACTTGGTCGTAAGACCCTCCGGAGGATGCTTCCCCGCTGTCTCCGCTTCCGGAGCCGCCTCCTGTGCCCCCGTCTCCCGAGCCGCAGGCGCATAGTCCGAAAACCATGGATGCTGCCAATAAGCCGCTTATAACCTTTCTTTTCATAAATATACCATCCCTTTCTTTACCTCGCAGCCATAAGCTGCAGGCATAAATTTATGTGCGGGAAATTTATTTTCCGCACTGCTTCCGTAACTCTTACTACGAGTATAACAGCATTATTTTCATTTCTCTTTCAAAAATAAGCGTCCCTTTTTTAAAAACGGGACAAAAAAAGTTGGCTGTCAGCCAACTTTCCCGCTTGATTCCATTCCGCCCGCAGTTTCGGAAACATACCCGAAATACTACAGGAATGCCGTCCCGCCGTCAGATAAAATTAGTCTCCCACTTTCTCCGAAATTCATTCGGTGTCATTCCGGTATATTTTTTAAACAGCGTAGAGAAATAAGAAAAATTGCTGAGGCCTACCTCCGCAGCCACATCACTGACTCGCACCCCCTCCCCGCACAGCAGTTCCTTGGCTTTCTCAATCCGGTATTCATTGATATAATCCTTTAAGTTCTTCCCTGTTTTTTTCTTATAAATCTTCGCTAAATACTCCGGCGTAAAACAGAAATAAGCCCCGATTTCGTTCCTTCCGATATCTTCCTTATAATTTTCGCGTATAAACAGATTGATCTTCTCCACCATCGTCTGTGATTTCTTCATCTCTTCCTCATATCCGAAGACACGGTCCAACAAGTAATTTACCCACCGGAGCATATCCGTTGTGGACTGATCCGCCTTTCCCATAATACGCAGCGAAGTCTCATCTCCCAAGAGCTGGGATACCTGAATCCCCTGTTTTGCCATATGCACATACACCGCCTGCTGTATCTCCCCGTAAATCTGCTTCAGCATCTCCCGGTTTAAAGCCTTTTGCCGCAGTTCCACATTCATCACCTTTTTCAGAAAATCCAGAAATGCCTTTTTGTCCCCCGCTTCCAGATACTCCTCCATCTGCGGAAGCGGCAGCACCAGTTTCTGCCCCTGCTCCTCCACCGCCGCCTGCTCTTCGAAAAATGCTTCCCCATAATAGATGATATTTTTGGTAAGCAAATCATCTGCCCTATGATAAACACCGTAGAACTCCTCTAAGATGCATGGACGGCTGATACAGCAGGTCAAGGTACATTCCAATAGATTTTCCGCTTTCCGTATTAATTCCGCACACTTCTCTTTTATCCCGTCGGCCCCTATTCCGTTGCAGACCACCACAAAACTGCCATAGTCCCCATGCTCAAAACTGATAATGTCCTCGATTTCCGGAGTTCCGCACAGCAGTTCGGAATGCATGTTTTCCAACATAAACATAACCAATTCCCGGCCGAACATCTCAATATCCGATTCCATATTCGTCACCCTGGAAATAACCAGCCGACAAACCCTCTCCTGATCCAAGGCAAGGCTTATCCTCCCCAGTTCCCTCTGGATTTCCTTTTTGGTATGTATCTCCCTTCCCGAGAACAGCTTCAGCCAAAAGGCTCTTTTCACCTCCCTCCTGTTTCTCTCCGCCCATTCTTCATAAGTCAGCCTATGCTGTGCCCACTCTTTTTTCAGTTCCCCGGCTATTTTCTGAAGCGTCATTTCCACAACTTCCAGATTAAAGGGCTTCATCAGATATTCCTCCGCATGATACCGGATAGCCTGCGTTGCATATTGAAAATTCTCATGGGACGTAAGCAGAAGGAACTTCCCCGGCATCTCCTCCTGCCGGAACCACCGCAGCAAATCCAAGCCCGATTCCCCGGGCATCTCGATATCGCTGATGACGATGTCCGCCGGCTTTTCCGTCAGGCTTTTTTTGGCTGCTTCCGCATGATAAGCTATATCCACTTCATCTATCCCCAGTTTCCCCCAATTCACCGAATCTCTGATCACCTCTACAATTGCCATGTCATCGTCCACAATCAGAATACGCATCCCTTTTTCTCCTCCGCCTATAGAATCCCCTGCTCGTCCATGTATTCCTTCCCCCTCTGGTTCACCGGACATCTCGGAATGTATAACCGGTTCAGCGCGCCGTGGGGTTCCACGTTCGATATCTGAAATAAATTCCCCCTGTCATACATCAGTTCCAAAAGCCTTTTCACGCTCCTAAGCCCTACCCTGGTGCCGTCTCCCCTCTGCCGCCCGTTTCCATGGTTAATTGCCTCTATAACATCTTCCGGATAGCCCTTTCCGTCATCCTCTATTTCAATCAGCAGCATTTCCTCTCCCTGATGCTCTATAGTGCCGGCCTTTATCAGTACCATCAGCGAATTTCCCTGAGATATCCCGTATTTATATTCGTTCTCTATCAATGTATGGATAATCATCTGAGGAATCCTCCAATCCCCCAATTCCGGCGGCACTTCAATAAAATAAAAAATACAGCCCGCATATTTCATCTCCTGCATCTCGAAGTAATTTTCCACATGATGTAGTTCCTCCTTCAGCGCAACCGTATGCAGGCCGGAACTGAACATATAACGGATATTTTTCGACAGCGCGTTGATATACTTTTCAATTTCCGCATTTTTTCTCTTTGCGCTCAGCCCGGAAATGGTCGTCATGGCATTCAGGAAAAAATGAGGGCGGATCTGCAGCCGGATATATTTCTGCTCCGCATCGCTGAAAGCAAGCTGTTTTTCATAAAAGCGTATTTTCAGATTTACAATTTCATCCATCATTTGATTAAACGTTCTGGATAGCAATGAAAATTCCTGATTGTCCCCCCGTTCCGCCACCCGCAGCTTATAATCCCCGCCGCCGATACGTTCCATGTCTTCAATCATCCCTTCCATCGGCCGGATAATCTGCTTCCTTTCCACCCTGATAAAATATAAGTCAAAAACACAGAGCAAGGCGATAATGAATAAGAGAAATAATGCATTCCGGTATAAATGCCGGAATACATTTGACCTGCTTTCAAAAGAGTACAGTTTTATCTGACCGTCCAGCAGTTCCTTCACATTCTCCATATTCCTTCCAAGCCGCAGGTCATTGACACTGATATTCTTCTTCTGTTCAAACAGCGGCTCCCCCGCATAAGCCCTTACTATGCCGTCCGTATCCGCAAGCGCAAAGCCATAAGTATCTATATCCCTTAAGGAAACTGTCTTCAGCAGCGATTCCGCCGAAATGGCCGCCCCCACCATGCGGTGTTCCCGCACAATGGCTCTGCATAAATAAAAAGTGCCTCCGATTTCCTGAAACTTCCATCCCTCGGTCTGCTGCCCCGACTGCACATAGCCCATAAACCTCTCCCGGACACGGTTTTTCTCACTGTAACTCAGATTATCCGCCTTTGCGTCAATGCAGATATTATGCTCCGCCTCCGTAATCACAAAAATATCCGCACTTTGGTCTATGGCCATCATGTCGTTGATATATTGGGACAGCCGCATGGAAGCATAATGCCTTTCCATATCATCCCCGCTCTCCAGCAGATACAGGTCCATCTCTTCATTGATAATGATGGTCAGCTGTGTATCTACTTTCTGGATACGGTTTTCCATCTGCGTCACATAAATATTCAGAACGTTTTCCGCCGCAATATCCGTTTCTTTCCTGGCCGCATGATAAACGGAAAAAGCAAATATAATCAGCAGCACGGATACCGTTGCCATCTGAATCCCCATCAGCAGATTCATCATATGCACGAAAGACCTTTTTTCTTCTCTCACCGATTCCATCCCTCCTGGTTCCCAATTCCCCCAAGATTTGTTCCATACATCCAAAAATACTTATAAATTCTTCATCCCCTTTACTTTAGGCAGATTCCAGCGAAACCGGATGGCCAATATCCTCAGTATGATCACGCTGGCCGCACCTACCGGCATGGCTATGCTGCCGCCCAGCCTTTTCCAGACGAACACACAGACACAGGCTCCTAATATAGATGCGCTGGCATACACATGCTTCACAAAAATATAAGGCCTGTCCCCTGCCATCATGTCCCGCAGCAAACCGCCCCCTACTCCTGTAATCGTCCCGAGGAACACCGGAAGGAAATAGTTCATGTCCATCCCGCCCTCAAATGCGGCCCGGACGCCCGCTACCGTAAACACCCCCAGGCCCAAGGTATCCGCCGCCATCAGAATATGCTGGAACCAATAACCGGAAATCTCCTGATATCCCTTGAAATGAAAATAAATCACCACAAACACTGTTGCCGACACAACGGCTGCGCTGCCTGCAAACACCGGCTGCAGAAACGCTTGGGGAGGCGTATTTCCCAATATGATATCCCTCGTGATGCCTCCGCCCACCGCAGTCACCATCCCAAGAATAATGACCCCCAAAATATCCATTTCCTTCTCAATTGCCGTCATAGCCCCCGACAGCCCAAACGCCACTGTCCCAATCATATCCAACACGAAAAGCATATACTCCATACAGAACCAACCTCCTGCTTCTTATCATGTTTCCCCATTCATTCGGCTGCATGTATACATAAAGTTTTTCCTGCCGCAGCCATGCTTCCCGGAATAATTTCTCATATTCCTTCCGCAGCATATGCATAGCATATCATAAAAATCATAATTCCACAAATCCAATACATAATATTGCATAAAATACAGGCAGGCATTGCCTCACGCAATGCCTGCCTGTCATATCCTCTGCCCAAATTTTATCAATATCCTGCACGGCTCTCACCACTCCACCACCGCACTTGCCCAAGTCAGGCCGCCGCCAAACCCGGACATCACAATTTTGTCTCCTTTTTCCAGCAGCCCCTTCCGGTTCATCTCATCCAACAGGATCGGCACGCTCGCCGCAGACACATTTCCGCAATGATCTAAACTCACCGGAAATTTCTCTTCTTCAGCCTTCAGCCTTTTTGCCACTGACTGGATAATCCGGATGTTTGCCTGATGCAGCACAAAATATTTAATGTCCGCCTCTGTCATCCCTGCCTCTTCCAATACCCGCCGAATCGAAGCCGGAACCGTGGTAACGGCAAATTTGTACACTTCCTGTCCGTCCATATGTACATAAGAAGGCACAAATGGCCGCCCCGCCAAAGGATTGCCGTTCTGCCTGCCCTCACAGGCCAATACCTTCCCCCTGCTGCCGTCGGAGCCCTGTTCAAATGCCAGCAGCCCGCTTCCTTCCCCTTCTTCACAGGCACGCACCACAGCTGCCCCCGCTCCGTCGCCGAACAGCACACAGGTACTTCTGTCCGTCCAGTCCATAATCTTAGACAGAGTTTCGGCCCCTACAATCAATGCCGTCTTATATATCCCCGTCTGTAAATATGCGTATGCCGTATGCAAGGCAAACATAAACCCCGAGCATGCCGCATTGATGTCAAAAGCCACCGCTTTGCCGGCACCCAGCAATGCCTGCACTTCACATGCCGTAGATGGAGTAATATAATCCCCGGTTATCGTTGCCGCTATAAGCAGATCTACCTCCTCCGCCCCTATCCGGGCATCCATAAGCGCTTTCCGGGCCGCCTCCGCAGACATAGTAGCCGTTGTTTCCTCCTTTGCCAAATGCCTTTCCTTTATGCCCGTACGGCTGGAAATCCATTCATCCGATGTATCTACCACTTCCGCCAAGTCGTCGTTCGTCATGACCTGCCGCGGAAGGCTGCTTCCGGTTCCGATGATTCTTATTGCCATATCCAGTAACCCCGTTCCTCTTTCCGTTTTCCGGCTTCTTTATGTCCCCGGCCGGAATTCCTTCATAATATCCTCTACATGTTCCATCTTTTCCGCACGGTAAGCGTTTGTCCCGC
Source organism: uncultured Lachnospiraceae bacterium (assembly GCA_910586275.1). Taxonomy (GTDB): domain Bacteria; phylum Bacillota; class Clostridia; order Lachnospirales; family Lachnospiraceae; genus Kineothrix. The sequence goes on from CAJUIM010000038.1 coordinate 21,174, forward strand.
AGAATACCAGCCCGTTTTCCACATCTCCTTTTACCGCATTTACCAATGCGTCCGTAATGCAGTACGGTGTCTCTTTCGGCTGACAGGTTATAATGCAGTTGTGGCACTTACCATGAGGGATTTGCCCCTTTTCCGCACGTTTCAGAAATTCATTGGAAATCGCCCTTCCCGGCATCCCTACCGGACTTTTTACAATCACAATGTCTTCTTTTTTTGCCTTTATATACATCTGCTTATATGCTTCGGATGCATCACATTCATATGTGGTGACAAATCGGGTTGCCATCTGTACGCCGGACACGCCCAAGGCAAAATATCGCTCCGCGTCTTCCCGTGTATAAATCCCTCCTGCCGCCACTACCGGAATTTCCTTATGATATCTCTCCCCGCATTCTCTGACATGGCGGATAATTTTTATCAGTTCCTCCTCATAATGCAGCCCGGCAATATCTGCCAGCTGATCCCGTGTAAAGCCAAGATGGCCTCCTGCCAAAGGCCCCTCCGCCACTACCATATCCGGCAGCCGGCCATACTTTTTCAGCCAATATTTCATAATCACCTGCACCGACTTCAGGCTGGACACTATAGGAGCCAGCTTGATCTCCGCATCCCCTATCAATTCCGGCAGTGACATGGGGAGCCCTGCACCCGATATGATAATATCCGCCCCTGCCGCTACGGCAGCCTTGACGTAATCCTCATATCGCTTGGTGGCCACCATAATATTCACGCCAATCATGCCGGACTTCTGCATATCTGTGCTTTTTTCCCGTTTTTCTTCCGGCTGCGTAAACGGATTGCCGTATGTTCCCGCGATTTTCCTTGCTTTATCTATTTCTTCCTTCATTACCCGTAAATTACACCCCAAAGGGTCTTTGTCAAAGTCTCTGTCCCTGTATCCGATCTGTGCCGTGGAAATAATCCCCATTCCTCCGCAGGCCGCAACCGCACCCGCCAGTCCGGATAGGCTTACGCCCACTCCCATGCCGCCCTGAACTACCGGGACCGGCAATGTAACATCCCCGATTTTCAAAGGTTTTAACATACTGCCGCCACCCGTTTTCCCTTCTTCCTACTTTTCGCCTACCGCAAAAGTAAGTTCTGCCTGAACAGCCAGCTTACCGTCCACATAAGCCTTGGCGCTCCCGACTCCTATAGGTCCCTTCACCTTAATAATTTCCGTTTCCAATGTCAGCACATCCCCCGGCACCACTTTCTGCTTGAACTTGGCCGAATTAATGGCACCGAAATATGCCGTCCGCCCCTTAAAATCAGGCTTGCTCAGAATCGCCACTGCCCCCACCTGTGCCAGTGCTTCCACAATAAGCACACCGGGCATAACCGGCTCCTCCGGAAAGTGTCCTGCAAAATACGGCTCATTATAGGAAACGCACTTTTTTCCTACCGCCCTCACCCCCGGCTCCAGTTCCTCTATCGTATCCACCAGCAAAAAGGGCTGCCTGTGGGGAATAATGTCCATAATTTCCTTTGTTGTCAAAAGTGACATTCCATACCTCCCGGCCGATTGCCTATCACTTCTCAGCCTTCATATTTTTTTATGATTAATGTCGCATTGTGCCCGCCAAATCCCAGAGAATTGGAAAGCGCATATCTAAGCGGCTCTGTTACCGCCTCTTTGCAGTAATCCAGATCGCATTCCTCATCCGGCACCTGATAGCCCACCGTCCGGTGAATAAATCCTTCCTGCAGTTCTTTCACGCATGTCACGAATTCTACCGCGCCCGCTGCCCCCAAAAGATGCCCTACCATAGATTTTGTGGAATTAATCTTTATGTTGGCAGCATGCTCTCCGAACGCCTTTTTAATGGCTCTTGTCTCAAAAAGGTCATTATGATGCGTACTTGTTCCGTGGGCATTAATATAAGTAATGTCCTCCGGCCGCAATCCAGCATCGGCCATGGCAAACTCCATTGCCTTTGCAGCCCCCTCCCCGTCTTCCGCGGGAGATGTAATATGGTATGCATCGGCAGTACATCCATAGCCTGCCACCTCTGCATATATTTTAGCCCCTCTTTTACGCGCATGCTCCAGTTCCTCCAAAATAACCACCCCGGAACCTTCCCCCATGACAAAACCGCTCCGTTCCTTATCAAAAGGAATCGAACATCTGCTGATATCCTTCGATGAGGTCAAAGCCGTCAATGCGGTAAAGCCTCCGATTCCGATTGGCGTAATGCTGCTTTCCGTGCCTCCTGCCGCCATAACGTCCGCTTCCCCATACTGTATGGAACGGAATGCCTCCCCGATGGAATTCGTCCCTGTGGCACAGGCCGTCACTACATTGATATTTTTCCCTTTTAATCCAAACTGGATGGATACGTTTCCTGCCGCCATGTTGCATATCATCAAAGGCACCATCAACGGATTGATGCGCGAAGGCCCTTTTTCCAGCAGCTTCGCATGCTCTCTCTCCATCACTTGCAGTGAACCTATGCCTGAACCTATGGACACACCTACCCGGTAAGCATCCTCCTTCGCCATATCCAGCCCCGCGTCCTCCAAGGCTTCCTTTGCCGCCGCTACCGCATACTGGCTGAAAAGTTCCATCCTTTTCGCTGCCTTGAAATCCATATAGTTCTTCCCTTCAAAACCCTTTACTTCCGCAGCAAGCTGACACTTATACCCGGAAGCATCAAACTTTGTTATCTCCCCAAATCCGGTTTTCCCTTCCTTTATGCCTGCCCAGAACTCCTCCACATTTAAGCCAATCGGGGTAATTGCCCCCATCCCGGTCACCACAACTCTTCTGCCCATACTTTTCACCATCCTCCTGTTTATCTAAGCACTCTATATAGCCATTCCTCCGTCTACGGAAATCACTTGTCCCGTAATATAAGATGCCTTCTCACTGGCAAGAAATGCTACGGTTTCGGCAATATCCCGCGGAGTCCCTACACGTTTCAGCGGTATTTGCGAGATAACTGCCTCCTTTGCCCCCTCGCTCATGGCCTGTGTCATGTCCGTATCCACATAGCCGGGCGCTACAGCATTTACGGTTATGTTCCTGCTGGCCAATTCTTTAGCCATGCTCTTTGTCAGCCCGATCACCCCGGCCTTGGAAGCCGCATAATTAACCTGCCCCGCATTGCCCAATACACCCGAAACCGAAGACAGATTAATGATTCTCCCCGCTCTCTGTTTCAGAAAGGCACGGTACATATGCTTAATCGTATGGAACGTCCCCTTCAGATTTGTATCTATCACTGCATCGAAATCCTCTTCCGACATTTTAATTACCAGATTGTCCTTCGTAATCCCGGCATTATTCACCAAAATGTCAATATGCCCGAATTCTGCCAACATATCCGCAACCATTTTTCCGCAAGCGTCATAGTCTGCCACCGAACACTGCACTGCTGCCGCTTTTCTTCCCATCGCCTTGATTTCTTCCGCCACGGCCGCCGCTTTTTCCGCCGAACCGTTATAATTAACTATCACATCCGCCCCATATTCCGCAAGCGTCAGTGCGATTTCCCTTCCAATCCCTCTGCTTGCCCCTGTTACCAAAGCCACTTTTCCTTCCAACATTATAATTACTCCTATAATTTATCTAAATCTTCCACTTTTTCTATATTAATAGCCTTTACATCCCTGCTGATCTTGCGCATAAATCCTGTAAGTGTCTTTCCCGGCCCGATTTCCACAAAAGTATCCACACCATCCGCTATCATTTTCTCTATGCTCTGCTGCCATCTGACGGAAGAAGCCACCTGCCTTACCAGCAAATCCTTCACCTGGCTCTTATCCGTTACATAATCTGCCGTCACATTGGACAAATACGGAATTTTAATATCCTGAATTTCCGCTTCCGCAAGCGCTTCCCCCAGCTTATCCCCTGCGCCTTTCAGCATTTCGGAATGGAATGGCCCGCTGACCTTTAAGGGAACACACCTTTTCGCCCCTTCTTCCGTCAGTTTTTTCGCGGCCTCTGCCACGGCTTTTTCCTCCCCTGTTATCACAATCTGCCCTGGACAGTTATAATTTGCAATGCTTACAATCCCCTCCGTCTCCTCACACACCTTTTCGATTTGAGAAGCATCCAGTCCCAGCACCGCCGTCATGGCGCCCCCGGAAGGTACTGCCTCCTGCATATACAGTCCACGCTTCCTGATAATTTTAAATACATCCCGGACACCCATCACGCCCGCGGCCGCCAATGCACCATATTCACCCAGACTTAAGCCTGCTGTCACATCCGGCCGGAATCCCCGTTCCTCAACTGCTTTCCACGCCGCTATCTCCATGGCAATCATGGCGATCTGAGTATATTCCGTAATATTTATCCTGTCATTTTCTTCAAAACAGAGAGCAGCCACGTCCAGCCCTGCCGCCTCACCCGCCAGTTCAAACATTTCCCTGCTCACTGCTATCCGATCGTAAAAGTCCTTTCCCATGCCGATATACTGTGACCCCTGCCCAGGAAAAATAAATGCAGTCTTTCCCATATCCCTAATTCCTTTCCCATATTATTTTGAATATCAAACTATTTATCTCTTAAAATGGAGGCCCAAACGGATACAGGCCCCCTATTCTTCACATCGCCGCCATGCATGCCTATACTGCATGCGGATAAAAAGCAAAACACGTTCTAGACAAACATTTTATTTCCGTATTTCAGCAGCCGCTCTGCCTCTTCGGTCATTCCCAAGATAATTTCCCTGCAGCTTTTTTCTTCTTTGATCAGCCCGGCAATCTGCCCTGCCATTACAGTGCCGTTCACCACATCCCCATCCATCACTGCGCTTCTCAGAGTCCCCAAAGTCAGATGTTCCAACTGCTCAAAAGTTGCCCCATCCTGTTCCAGTTTCAGATACTCCCTCGTCATCTTATTACGGATGCAGCGGACCGGATGCCCAGTGCTTCTTCCGGTCACCTCAGAATCAATATCTTTTGCCGAAATTACTTTCTTTTTATAATTGCTATGTACGATAGACTCTTTCGCCGTCACAAATACCGTTCCCAGCTGCACAGCCTCCGCACCCAGCATCATAGCTGCGGCAAATCCTCTGCCGTCCGCAATCCCTCCGGCAGCCACTACAGGGATATTCACTGCATCCGCCACCTGCGGCACTAAGGTCATTGTCGTTGCCGCCCCGATATGGCCTCCGGATTCCGTCCCTTCCGCCACAACCGCATCCGCCCCTGCACGTTCCATCATCTTTGCCATAGCCACGCTGGCAACTACCGGAATGACTTTCACTCCGGCATTTTTCCACATTTCCATGAATTTGCCCGGATTGCCTGCACCGGTTGTCACCACCTTTATGCCCTCTTCTACCACAATCTTGGCAACTTCTTCCGCATTAGGGTTCAGCAGCATAATATTCACGCCCACCGGCTTATCGGTCAGCTTCTTTGCCTCCCGTATCTGCTCCCTGACCACTTCCGGCGGTGCGCTTGCCGCACCGATTAATCCAAGTCCGCCGGCTTCCGCTACCGCGGCCGCCAGATGATATTCCGCCACCCAAGCCATGCCGCCCTGTATCACCGGATACTCAATCCCAAGCAATTCGGTTATTCTCGTCTTCATCTCTATACCCATGCCTTTTCACACCAAGTTGATTACTTTCCCGGTACCATACCGGAACACCTCCGAAAAGTACCTTACGCCAAATATGAAATCGGCCTTACGCATCCACGCCCTTACTCTTCATATACTCAATTACCGCACCCACTGTCGTGATCTGCTCCAAATCTTCCGAAGGAATTTCAATGCCATATTCCTCTTCAAAAGCCATTACCAATTCAAATAAATCCAAGGAATCTGCCCCTAGGTCATCCTTAAAAGAAGAATCTTCCGTAATCTCCACACCTTCCAAATTTAACTGTTCCTGAATAATTTCTTTTACTCTTTCCAGCATTGTATTATCTCCTTTAACCTATCGTTCTGAATATTTTGACATTCAAAGTATATTATTTCATTCTGTTTTTGTCAATACATTTTTAGTGGGTTCTTAAATTAGTTTCGCCGTCTCTCTCCCTATATCCTCATTCCAACGCTGCATCCGAAAGCAACGCCTGATATATCTCCCGTTTCCCGACTCCCCGATCCTTCGCCACCAATTTCATCGCCTCTTTCCTATTTATCCCCTGCCCCTCATAATACCGCATATGTTCCTCCAACGGAATTTCCAGCCACTCCTTTCGCTTTTCTTCCCGTTTCCCTGCAAGCCCCTTTCCTTCCAAAACAAGCACAAATTCCCCCCGCGGATCGTTTTCGCTGAAATAGGCGAGTGCATCGCCCAATGTCATAGGCATAACGGTTTCAAACTTCTTCGTCAGTTCCCGGCAGACCGTAACCCGACGATTGCCCAAAGCTTCCTTTAAATCCTGCAGCAGCCGGCATAAATGATGGGGAGCCTCATATAAAATAATTGTCCTGCTTTCCTGTTCCAACTCCTTCAGCACATCTTTTCTTTCCCGCTTATCCGCCGGAAGAAAACCTTCAAAGCAAAACCGCCTAGTACTCAATCCCGACAAAGTCAGCGCCGTAATGCAGGCTGCCGGCCCAGGCAGAGAAGTCACGGAAATCCCGGCCTCCTGACAAAGCGCCACCAAAGTCTCCCCCGGATCCGATATGGCCGGGGTGCCCGCATCCGTAATCAATGCCACATCTTTTCCCTCTTGCATCTGCCCTATCAGATAATGCGCCTTTTCCACCCGGTTATACTCATGATAACTAGTCATCGGTGTCTTTATCTGAAAATGGTTCAACAGCTTCATGCTATTCCTAGTATCCTCCGCCGCTATAAGATCCACATTCCGCAGCGTATCCAACACCCGAAAGGTCATATCATCCAAGTTGCCTATAGGCGTAGCACACAAATATAACATTTCCCTCTCCCTCCTTTATTCCCATACAGCCCGTCTCCAACCTCCCCCCATTTCACACCCTGTTCTATTGCAATGTCATGATGCTGGGGTCAAAACATAGTGTTTTCTATGTTTGAGTCTCCT
>CAJUIM010000039.1 GCA_910586275.1 uncultured Lachnospiraceae bacterium
GCTGCCGTTTCAGGCGGCGTTGTCTGACCGAAGGGAGTTTAGCCGCCGTGGCAGCAGGCCGGCGGGAAAAAACAGTTAGAAATCCCCCATTTTTGATATAGAAATCAGCCTGCCATACCGCCGCCCCCGCCCCCAACTAAAAGGCCAAGGCCCCTGCCCCCCGCCATCCTCCCCCTTCCCACGCGTCCGCCCGCCACATCCCCTATATTGCCCTCATACCGCGCTCCCAATAAAAATCATACCGCACATCTTGACATAAATCCGAAAATATGAGAATATAGTTTAGAAGTAAACAGTTCAGAAATTGATAGTTCTAATGTAAACAATTAAGCGAGGTTAGCTGTGGACACTGAATTTGAAACGTTGCTTTACGGACAGCAGTTTAAGAAATTTTACGAAAAGATGAGCAATCTCATTACTGCCAGATATGGGCTGAATAAAATTGAAATTGAGATTCTGCTTTTTCTGAAGCAGGAAGGGAAAGATACGGCGCGGGATATCGCGGAGACAAAATATTTTTCCAAAGCCCATATATCCCATGCGATTGAACATCTCACGAAATGCGGATATCTGACAGGCAGCCCGGACGCACAGGACAGGAGGTGCATCCATCTGAGCCTGACCGGAGAGGCGCAGCCGGTATGCGAAGAACTGATGAAGCTTCGGCATGGGCTTATGGAAACGATATACCGGGACATTACGGAAGAGGAAAAACAGGTCATGTGCCGGGTGGCGGGGAAGATTGCGCGCAATATTGATGAGGAACTGGCAAAGGAGTGTAAAGGTGAAAACAGTTAAGGGTCAACCGGAAAAGAAAAGGAGTGGTGATAAATGAAGAGCGGCAGAAAAGAAATGTTGGAAAAATATACAACGAAATACGGAAACATCTGTGTGGAAAATAATAATATAGATACCGGCCTATATGCGGAGTACGGGGTGAAAAGAGGGCTTCGTGACATGAACGGGGAGGGCGTGCTGACCGGCCTTACGAATATTTCCTTTATAAAGTCTTCGGAAATGGTGGACGGTAAGCGGGTGCCGTGTGAAGGGCAGCTGCTGTACCGAGGGTATGATGTGATTGAATTGGTAAAGGGGTTTGAGCACAGCGCAAGGTTTGGGTTTGAAGAGATTGCTTATTTGCTTTTGTACGGAGAACTTCCGAAAAAGAGCGATTTGGCCGAGTTTAAAGAGATGCTGGGGATGATGCGGACGCTTCCGACTAATTTTACAAGAGATGTCATTATGAAAGCAACCAGCAAGGATATTATGAATTCCCTGACAAAGAGTGTGCTGACGCTGGCTTCTTATGATAAGCATGCGGCGGATTTAAGCATTCCCAATGTGCTCCGTCAGTGTATGATGCTTATCAGTGTGTTCCCTATGCTTTCGGTATACGGATATCAGGCATATAACCATTATGACAGGGACGACAGCTTATACATACATAGGCCGGAACTGAAGCTTTCCACGGCTCAGAATATTTTGCGCCTGCTGCGCCCGGATATGAAATACACGGAATTGGAAGCGAAGGTATTGGATATTGCGCTTGTGCTGCATATGGAGCATGGCGGCGGCAATAATTCCACTTTTACGACAAGAGTGGTTACGTCTTCCGGCTCCGATACTTATTCGGTAATTGCGGCTGCTCTTTCTTCCCTGAAGGGACCTAAGCATGGCGGGGCAAACATTAAAGTAGTGGAAATGATGGCAAACATTAAGAAAAATATCAAAGATCTGGAAGACGAAGATATGGTGAAGGATTATCTGAGCCGGATGTTGGATAAGGAGGTATTTGATAAGAGAGGTCTGATTTACGGCATGGGGCATGCGGTATATTCCATTTCGGATCCGAGGGCGACTATCTTTAAGAGTTTTGTGGAAAAGCTGGCTATGAATAAAGGGCGGGAGGAAGACTTCAAGCTGTATTCGATGATAGAACGGCTGGCGCCTCAGGTAATAGGGGAAAAGAGGAATATTTACAAAGGTGTCAGTGCCAATGTGGATTTCTACAGCGGATTTGTATACAGCATGCTGGATATTCCGCTGGAACTGTATACGCCTATCTTTGCCATGGCGCGTATTGTGGGCTGGAGCGCGCACAGGCTGGAAGAATTGATTAATGTGGATAAAATTATTCGTCCGGCATATAAGAGCATTGCGCCGGAAAGGGAATATGTGGATTTGGAAAAACGCGGATAGTCTTTGAATAGAGCGGAGGGACGATGATAGAGTGAGTCAGTATCGGACAAAGTTACAGGAAAAGTTAAAAGAAGCGTTGGTGGCAGTGCTGCCCATTATCGGCATAGTGCTGGTACTGTGTTTTACCATAGCGCCGGTGTCGCCGGGGATTTTGCTGGCATTTCTGGCAGGGGCAGTGCTTCTGGTGGCAGGGATGATGTTTTTTACTTTGGGAGTGGAACTTTCCATGACTCCCATGGGAGGCCGTGTGGGTACTTGCATGACAAAGTCAAAAAATTTGGCAGTCATGATATTGCTTGGTTTTATATTGGGGCTTGTGATTACTGTTTCCGAACCGGATCTGCAGGTATTGGCGGGGCAGGTGCCATCCATACCCGATTTGGTCCTTATATTGGCCGTTGCGGGCGGGGTAGGGCTTTTCCTTGTGGTGGCTCTGCTGCGTATGATGTTTTCCATACCATTGCCTCCTATGTTATTGGTTTTTTACGCGATTGCCTTTGTCTTGGCCATCTTTGTGCCGAAGGATTTCTTGGCGGTTGCCTTTGATTCCGGGGGCGTGACTACGGGGCCGATGACAGTGCCTTTCATTATGGCATTGGGTGTGGGTATATCGGCGATAAGAAGCGATAAGCATGCGGCAGACGATAGCTTCGGCTTGGTGGCTCTCTGCTCCATCGGCCCGATTCTTTCGGTGCTGGCGCTTGGCCTGATTTATCATCCGGAGGGCGGTACCTATGAGCCGCCGGCGGTGCCGGATATAGATACTTCCGTGGAATTATGGAGTCTGTTTACCCGTGGGTTCCCTACCTATATGAAGGAAATGGCTATTTCCATTTTTCCGATTATTCTGTTTTTCGGTATTTTCCTTCTTATATTCAAGGGGATGAGCAAAAGGAAGCTGATCCGTATCGGCATAGGGCTTGTTTATACATATGTGGGGCTGGTGATGTTCCTGACGGGAGTGAATGTAGGGTTTATGCCGGCCGGTAATTATCTGGGACAGGTGATTGCAGGGCTTCCGTACCGATGGGTGATTGTGCCGATTGGTATGCTGATTGGCTATTTTATAGTGCGGGCAGAGCCGGCGGTTTATGTGCTGACCAAGCAGGTGGAGGAAATCACTTCCGGGGCGGTATCGGCGGCAGCTATGGAAATGAGCCTTTCCGTGGGCGTGGCGGTATCTCTTGGGCTGGCCATGACCCGTGTGCTGACCGGGGTTTCCATTCTGTGGTTTATCCTTCCGGGTTATGCCATTGCGCTGATGGGTTCATTCTTTGTGCCGAAGATTTTTACGGCCATTGCTTTCGACTCCGGCGGAGTGGCATCGGGTCCTATGACGGCTACGTTCCTGCTTCCTTTTGCCATGGGAGCCTGCGTCAGCGTAGGGGGGAACATAGTGACGGATGCTTTCGGCGTAGTGGCTATGGTTGCCATGACTCCGCTGATTACCATACAGGTGCTGGGGCTGGTGAGCAGAGTCCGTTCCGCACGGATGGGCCGTGCCGCGGGCGCGTTGGCTGTGGAGACATCGGGGGCACAGGCGGCATTCGAACTGCTTGGCGATGATGAAATCATAGAATTGTAGAGAATAAGAGGAAGGAAGGGGATCCGGTATGAGCAAAGTATATATGATGGTGACGATTGCGAACCGGGGAATTGGCTCCAAAATACATTCCTTTTACCAGAAACATGGGCAGGAATTAATTCTTAGCACGTTGGGCATGGGTACTGCAAACAGTGAGATGCTGGATTATTTCGGGCTGGAGGCTACGGAAAAGACGGTGATGCTTTCCGTAGTGACAAGGGAACGGTGGAAGGAACTGAAAAAGGGTCTGCAGAAAGAAATTCATATAGACGTGCCGGGGACGGGGATTGCCTTTCTTATTCCGGTGTCCAGCATCGGCGGGAAAAAGGCATTGCAGTTTCTTACCATGGGACAGGATTTCGAGAAAGAGGAGGAGACCGTTTTGAAGGATACGGAATATGAACTGATCATAGTCATAGCAAACCAAGGCTATAATAATCTGGTCATGGATGCCGCAAGGGAAAAGGGAGCCGGCGGCGGCACGGTTCTCAATGCCAAAGGAACGGGGATGGAAAAGGCAGAAAAATTCCTCGGTGTGTCCATTGCGGCGGAAAAAGAAATGATTTTCATAGTGACGAAGACGAAAGACAAGAATGCCATTATGAAAGCGATTATGGAGCAGGCCGGCATGGAAAGCAAAGCGAAATCCATTGTCTTTTCCCTGCCGGTGACAAGCACTGCAGGCATGCGTCTGCAGGAGGAGGATCATTCCGAAGAGACAATATAGAAGGTGTCTGCCAGCAGAAGCCAGTTGGCGCGGAAGAGGTTCATAATCTGCCAGTAGTCTGCGCCGCGCAGGCCGTATTCCTGTATGAGGGAAAATTTTTCTTTCAGGCTGCGTACATCCTCGAACCAGACTTCATGGGTGCGGCCGTCCAGTTCATAGCGGAAAAAAGGAGACATAGAAGTCTGGTCAAACTGAATGACGGCATTGTTGGCGATGGCCAATTCAATTGCCTCGGTATTGCTGATGGTCCGTGCTTTGCTGCTGCCCCGTTCGTACGGGAGCGTCCAGTCATAGCCGTAATTGGGGATGCCGAGGTTAATTTTTTCCGCGGGGATTTTCGTGAGGGCATATTCCACTACCTGCCGGACTTTATGGATGGGCGCCACCGCCATAGGCGGGCCGTATGTATATTACCATGCAAGCCGTATGTATTGGGTCTGTAGGATCCGGTTTCTCATTTCATGCCTGCGCAGCCGGCTGCAGTTCTTTTGGGAATCGTGTTTGCCGGTGTCTTTGCCGCTTTTATATTGGTTCCGTTATTTTTCCCGCAAAGATTCGGAGCCGGATATAATGCAGGATTCCCGGCGGGGCATTTTGGGATAGATTTCCAGCGTAAAATTGGCATTGCGGAGTTTGCCGCGGGTGTTAGGCCGGTCTTTCTCATATTCTGCTTTCTGCATCAATTCTTTCAGCAGTCTGTTTTTTGCTTCCGGGCCGGCGCAAGAGTATAGGTCAAAAAGACTGAGGGTCTGGGGAGGAGACAGGCGGTTGGAATTTCTCAGCTTTTCATAGCGCCGGATTTCCTCTTCCCATCTGTTTGCTGTCTGTGCCAAGGTTTCCATATCCCGGGTCAGGAGCTGCTGTCTTTCGCGGAAGATTTCAATGGTGTAGATTTCCTGCTCCAGAAGAGAATATGTTTTGTTCAGCTGTGCCTGCAGTCTGGCACTTTCCTGCCGGTTATTTTTCAGGGCGGTATTTAGCCGCTCTATTTCCTGTGCGGCGGGTTCCGTATAGTCGGACGGAAGGGGATTCAGAAGGCATTCTCCAAGCCAGTTCCGAAGGAAACGGATCATTTGTTCTTCTACCAGAAACAGGGGGGAAGAGATATTGGGGCAGGATCTGCGGGGGCATTTCAGCGTTGCGTATGGGTTATGGCTGTTGGGAGCCAGGCGTGTCATCAGAGAACCGCATTTTTTGCAGTATATCAGCCCGGAAAGGGGGTTCTGCAGGGCGGAGGAGGAAGGCACGGTATATTTCCGGTTTTCGGTTTTCTGGTCTTGGGCTTTATGAAACAGGCTGCGGCTGACAATGGCCGGATGAAGGCCGGGATTTTGCTGACAGTTTTCATTGGTATGCCGGGAATGGGTTACGGTTCCGCCGTATACGGTTTTTTTGCTGGCACGGTAACCGAAACGTACATCTCCGCAGTAAGCAGGATTGCTGAGCATATCTCTTATGGTGGCTCTGGGCCATCGGTCTGATGTGCGGGGAGGGATGCCAAGTTCATCCAGGCGGCGGGCAATGCCGTCGGCACCCAGCTTTTTGTATGTGCCGTCCTCAAGCAGGATGCCGTTGCAATACCAGTCGAAGATCATGCGTATTACATCGGCCTCTTTTTCGTTGACTGCAAGGGTATAGCCTTTTTCATCCTGCAGTCTGATGCGGCGGTAACCGTAGGGGGCAGTGCCGGAGACGAATTTTCCTTCCTTTACGGATGTTATGCGCCCTCGCTGGAGCCGGCGGTTGATGGTTTTGTATTCGCGTCTTGCCATAAACAGGCCGAATTCAAAGTATTCTTCATCGAATTCGTTTTCCGGATCATAGACTTTGGCCGGCGTTATGATTTTCGTGCCGGAATATTTAAAGCAATCGGAAACAATGCCTTGATCTTTTGTATTTCCCCGTGCCAGCCGTTCCACTTCCACGACGAAGACCCCTTCCCAAAGCTTGGCTTCCACGTCCCGGAGCAGTTGCTGCATGACGGGACGGTCAGTGAGGGTATCGCCGGAAACCACTTCGGAGTAGAATTTCAGTATGGGGAGCTTCATTCGGACGGAGAGTTCCGACAGAAGCTTCCGGTGCCGTTCCAGAGTGTCGCCTTCCCCACGCAGTTCCGCATCATGGTCGGCACGGCTTTTGCGTAGGTAGGCGCAGTATTTTCCCGGCGGAGTCGGATTATTTCCCATGAAGTCCTTTCTTGTGCCCGGAGTGTGTCTGAAACATACTGCGGACAGATGTGTCATTGTTTTTTATGAGAATATGAGGCGGTATGTGGGAATATTCCATGAGGTGAACACCAATGCACTAAAGTATAGTGCCTTGGTGTCGGCGTGTTGGTCTGTCATTTTGCACATAGAGTCGAACCTTCTTGTTGGCATTAGCCTATGTGTATGGCAGCATGGTCAACAGAGTTTCGGCTCTATTTTTTTGGGGGTTGCGGCCGCAAGGTATAGTTGGGCGGAAAGCGGCTTCTTTTTGGTTTGCCGAGGAATGCGGGACGGGCAGGAACGCATAAGGATAAAGAAAGCGGGAGGGGGGAGGGAGAAGATTTGCCGATGGTAGAGGAATATAGGGAGGGGGCATGTATCATCAAGGTTTATGATGATGCCATCCGCCAGCCGGAAGAACAGGAGGCAATCCGGAAAAGGGTGAGCAAGATTGCGGTGAAGGAGGAGATGGGGAAGTATAGGCAGACACAGAAGGAGGATTGAAAATTGATTTTTGGCACGGAATCGAAAATTAATATCCGTAGATTTTTGTGACCCATGCTTGTATAAAAATATCTTCTGTACTATAATACTTTATGCCGGTCTGCCCGATACGGATTTTCGGCAAGATGCCGAATTGGAGAGTTCGGGAAAGGGAATTTATGTGAAATGTTGCCAAAGCATGCCGGAATTGAATTTTCATGGCTTGTATGGGATGATTCGGAGTGTGCCGGAAAGTTGTTTTCCCCTGGAGTTTTATCCAGACAGAAAAACGAAGGGATGCGTACGGTTTTTGCACGGTAATTCTGTTTTTACACGCAGCAATATTCGTCGCAGGCAACCACAAAAGGAAACACACACTTCGGTTCCGGCATGCTCTGATAAGGAGGGTGATAAGATGGCAGCGCAACCAAAGAGTGGCAAGGAAGACGGCGGATTTATGGTGAAAGTCGCCACCTTCATTGTGGACAGGCGGAATTTATTTTTCTTGTTATTCGGCATTGCCCTAATTTTCTCGGTAGTGTCAATGAATTGGGTAAAGGTGGAAAATGCAATGTCGGCATATTTGCCGGGAACTACCGAAACCCGACAGGGGCTTGACCGTATGGAAGAGCAATTTATTACATATGGCATGGCAAAAGTTATGGTGATGAATATACCGTATGCGGAGGCGGAAAATATTTCGGAGGAAATCGGGAACCTAGATACGGTCATTATGCTGGATTTTGACAATACGACGGATCATTACAATAATTTTGCCGCATTATACGATATTACGTTCGGTTATGAAGAGAAGGATGAACGGGCATTGACGGCTTTGGGTGAAGTGGAGGCATTGCTGGACGGCTATGACCTTTATGTGTCCACATCCATGGGAGATGCCTCGGCAGAGCAGATTGCCAGTGAGATGCAGGTAATCAGCGTGCTTGTGGCGATTGTGGTAGTGTCGGTGCTGCTGTTTACTTCGGAAACCTGGGCGGAGGTGCCGGTGCTGCTGCTGACGTTCTGTGCGGCCGCATTGATAACTAAGGGCACGAATTTTTTAATGGGAACAATTTCGTTCGTGTCGGATTCGGTGACCATTGTGCTGCAGCTGGCTTTGTCCATAGACTACGCCGTCATATTCTGTAACAGGTACAAGGAGGAGCATCAGAAATTACCTACAAGGGAAGCGGATATCATGGCATTGAGCAAAGCCATTCCGGAAATTTCTTCCAGCTCGCTGACCACTGTGGGAGGACTGATTGCCATGATGTTCATGCAGTTCGGCATCGGCAGCGATATGGCGCTTTGCTTAATCCGGGCGATTGTCCTAAGCCTGTTGGCTGTATTTTTGCTGATGCCCGGTTTAATTATGCTTTTCGGCAAGGCAATGGACAAGACAAAGCATAAAAGCTTTATTCCGAAGATACCTTTTGTGGGGAGGTTCGCTTATGCGACGAAATATATTATGCCCCCGTTGTTTCTGGTATTGATTATCGTGGCCTATATCGTGTCGTCCAAATGCCCTTATGTGTATGGATATACCATGCTGGAGACGCCGGTGCAGAGCGATGCGATGGTAGTGGACGAGATGATTACGGAGAGTTTCGGTGATTCCAATATGGTTGCGCTGGTGGTGCCGGCAGGAAATTATGAAAAGGAGAAGAAATTGCTGGCGGAACTGGAGGCAAGGGAAGAAATCGACTATACCATGGGGCTGGCAAATACCGAGGCCATGGACGGTTATATGCTGACCGATAAGCTGACGGCAAGGGAATTTTCGGAACTTTTGGAACTGGATTATGAAATCGCCGAGGTGCTGTATATGGCCTATGCGGTAAACGATGAAAATTATGCGAAGATTATTAACGGGCTGTCTTCTTACAGCGTTCCGCTGATTGATATGTTTATGTTTCTGTATGACGAAGTGGACGAGGGCTATGTCACGTTGGAGGATGATCTGATGGATACGCTGGAGGATGCCCATTCAAAAATGCAGATTGCCCTTGACCAGCTGCAGGGGGAGGAGTACAGCCGTATGCTTGTATATCTGAACCTGCCGGAGGAAGGGGAGGAAACTTTTGCTTTTCTGGACGAAATGCATAATATTGCAAATAAGTATTATGACGGCACGATTCTGATTCCGGGGGAGGCGACCAGTCAGTATGATTTGTATAAAACCTTCCAGAGGGACAATACGGTAGTGAATGTGGTTTCCATTCTGGCGGTGTTAGTGGTGCTGCTGTTTACGTTTATGTCGGCCGGCATGCCGGTGCTGCTCATTATGGTTATTCAGGGCGTTATCTGGATTAATTTCTCCGTTCCCGCCGTACAGCAGAAGAATGTATTTTTTATGAGTTATCTGATTGTCAGCTCTATCCAGATGGGAGCGAATATTGACTATGCTATCGTTATTTCCGGACGCTTCATGGAACTGAAGGAAAAGATGAGCAAGAAAGAGGCTATCATTGAGACGATGAATTTTGCTTTCCCGACAATAGTGACTTCCGGTTCCATGCTGGCGCTTGCCGGCATACTGATCGGGCAGATGTCATCAGACGGTGCAATCTGCGGTATCGGGCAGTGCCTTGGGCGGGGGACGATAATGTCCATTGTCATTGTTATGTTTGTCCTGCCTCAGATTCTCCTGCTCGGGGAAAAGGTGATAGACAAAACTTCCTTTGCCGTATCGATTCCCCTTAAGCTGGAGAAAAGTTCCGGCCTGATGAGAGTTGACGGGCTGGTGCAGGGGCAGATCAACGGGACGGTCATCGGTGAAATGCATGGTTTTGTGCGCGGAGATGCTAATCTGTTTGTAAATATGGGAAAAATGGAAGCGCGGGAAGACGACGGCAGTGATTTGGCATTGCTGATGCGGAAGGAAAAGGAGAAGGAGGGGGACAATGAAGAGTAAAAAGTTTCTTTCAAGAATCGTATCCTTGGGTGCGGCATTGGCTCTGACCTGCAGTATGTTCCCGATGCCGGCTCTGCAGGCGGAAGAAGCGGGGGAGAAGGAGCAGCAAAAGGAAGCGGGGAAGGAAGCCGGAAAGGCGGACGGAGAAGAGAAAAGGGAATCCGGCCGGGAGGAAGGAGCCGGAGAGCGGCTGGAGGAAGAAGCGGAGGAGAAGATTGTCAGGGAGATTGTGGAAATCAATACCGAACAGGATTTTCTGGCATTTGCGGAAGAATGCTCGTTGGATTCCTGGTCGCTTCACAAGCTGGTGCGTCTGAATGCGGACTTGGATCTGTCAGACGCGGATTTCGGGGCAATACAGGTATTTGCCGGTATTTTTGACGGCCAGGGGCATACAATTTCCGGTTTCCGATACAGCGGAGACGGCTATGTGGCGGGTTTGTTCCGGTATATTGAAAAAGAAGGTACGGTAGAGAACCTGACGCTGAAAGGGGAAGTTCCGGCATCGGACGAAAAGGAATGCATCGGGGGGCTTTGCGGCGTTAATTATGGTACGATAGCAAACTGTAGTTTTCAGGGAAACGTAAGCGGAAAAACTACGGTGGGAGGTTTGGTCGGCGTCAATGAGGGTACGGGAATCATAAGGAACAGCTTTGCCGGGGGACGCGTGACGGGCTATTATTCCACCGGCGGAGTGACGGGAAAGAATCATGGAATAGTGTCTTCCTGTATAAACCGTGCCTGCATAAATAACGATACGGAATGGGTGGAAGAGGACGACCAAATGGGCGCAGGTCTATTCTTAAGCATCAATATCAGCGACTCCGGGGCGGAATTGTTCAGCGGCGTGGATACAGGGGGGATTGCCGGGTATTCGGACGGTATGATAACCGGCTGCATGAATTATGGGAAAATCGGCTATGAACATACGGGATATAATATCGGCGGCATTGCCGGCAGGCAGTGCGGCGTAGTGTCTTCCTGCATAAATATGGGATCGGTTTACGGCAGGAAAGACGTAGGCGGCATTGTGGGCCAGATGGAGCCGTATATTGAGATAGACGAGGCCCAGTCTCTCCGCAATGCGGTGAATAAACTCCATGACCTGATTGAGAAAACCATAGACGATATGGAAAACGCAAAAAATGTGGTGAAGGAGGATTTGGACGATTTGGTGGAATACAGCGACGGCGCGGCGGATGCGGGGGATGCATTGGCCGAGCAGATTGCTGATTTTGCCGATGCCAATCTGGAGCAGACGCAGGCGATGACGGATCGGCTTGGTCATGTGACGGATATGCTGCCGGCAGTATTCGATGATGTGTTTGCGGCGGAGGACAGATTTGCCGAGGCAAACAGGGCGCTGCTTTCCATGGCGGAGGAACTGAAGGATATAGGCAGTGTGGGCGGCGAATATAATGAAACGGATTACAGCAGGCTGGCGCTGCTTTCCACGGTAGGCGGAAATATATGGAGCATGCAGCATTATCCCAATGCGGGCGATACGGTTCATATCCTGGCGGAACCGGAGGAGGGTTATTTTTTAAGGGAACTGAAGGTGACGGATGCGGGAGGAGGCGGCATCGGCGTACAGGAAGAAGGAGACGGAAAGTATACGTTTGTCATGCCGGAACCGAATGTGAGGGCAGAGGCATATTTTGGCTTTCAGGATGCACCGGCGGACGACGGGAACGGACAGGAACCGGCGGCTCCTGTCATTAAGCTGAGTTCCAATCTCAGCGGGAACGCCTCTTGCAAAACCGACGGGGCGACAGCCACACTGACGGTCTTTCCGGACGGCGCATATACGGTAAGCGGTACGCCGTCGGTGACCATAAGCGGACAGCTGGTACCGGTGGAGAGAGCGGCGGGAAGCGAATATGCATATACCTTCGGCGTAAAAAGCGGCGATGTATGCGAAGCCAATATTGTATTCGGCAAACAGGATAAATCTCAGGCTGTAGGCAGCGCGAAAAGCGACATTGACAATGCGGTGAAGGAGCAGCAGGCTGCGGCGGAAAAAGTGAATGCTATCATCCGGGAAATACAAAGCAGCGGAAGTGCAAGCCAAGAGCAGCTGAATGAACTGACAAAGGCACTGGAAGAAATGTCCGGGGCCACGTCCGCCGTCCTGAGTAATCTGAGCGTGGTGGCAAATATCATGGGACAGCATGCGTCGGATAAAATAGAAAGCATCGGGAACGATATGACGGCGGCTTTGGGTCATCTGCAGGATGCGGTGGATTCGGTGAAGGAGGCAACGAAGGAAGTGCGGGGCATTGTGGATTATGTGAACGGACAGCCGGATATCCGCTTTTCCAAGCTGGGCGGCGAGTTTGACGTGAACAGGGAAAGCCTGCACGGACAGCTGAAAGGGATGTCTGCCAGTATAAAGAATCTAAGCAATAATGCTTCCGATTATACGGATGTGGTAAATGACGATCTGCGGGCGGTGAACAATCAGATTAACATTATTTTTAACCTGCTGGCGGATAATGTGATGAACTACGGGGATATCAGCGTGGAGGAACTTTATGAGGAAGTGGATGTGGAGGACACCTCGGGCATTACCACGGGAAAGACGGACAGCTGCACCAACCGGGGCATTATTCAGGGTGATATTAACGTAGGAGGCATAGCGGGGGCAATGTCTATCGATGAAGAGGATCCGGAGGACAGCGCGGCAGGAAGCATTGACTACCGAATCGGGCAGCGATATTTTACGAAGTGCCTCATTACAGGCAGTGTCAACGAGGGCTATATCACGGCAAAGAAAGACGGGGCAGGAGGCATCGTGGGGTATATGCGTCACGGGATTGTGGTAGACTCGGAAGGATATGGAGAAGTGGAAAGCACGGAGGGAGATTATGTGGGCGGCATCTGCGGGGAATCGTTTACGCTCATTAAACGCTGCTATGCTTTGTGCTCGGTTTCCGGCGGTAAAAATGTGGGCGGCATTGCGGGTTTTGCCGATACCTTGAAAGATTGTTATGCCATTGCAGATTGTCAGGCTTCCATCGGAAGGATGGGGGCGATTGCGGGGCAGACGGTAAATTATGACGATGCGCTGAATGAGGAAGAAGTGAAGGTGAGCGGCAATTATTATGTGGGCGATTATCTTTACGGCATTGACAATATTAGCTATGTGGGCGTAGCGGAGCCGATCAGTTATGAAGAATTGCTGACGGTGCCGAATCTGCCTACGCAGTTCCGTCATCTGAAGGTTACGTTCCGGGTGGACGATTTATATCTGGGCGAACAGGAGGTGAAGTTCGGCGAGAGTCTGGCAGAACTGAAATACCCGGCAATACCCGGGAAGGAAGGATATTATGGGGTATGGCCGGATTATTCGGACAAAGTGATGACGGGAAATCTGTTGGTCAGCGGGGAATATAAAGAAGATGTTACGGTAGTGCAAAGCGACGAACGGTATGCGGGAGAAGCGGAAAGTCAGTGGGAGAAGCCTTATGCGCTGGTAGAGCAGCGTTTTACGGAGGATACGGTGCTGAAAGCGGTTGTCGGCAGCATGGAGCCGCCGGAACGGGCACGGGATAAGGAGTATGTCATTTATGATATTGCTTTGGAAAATGCCGGAATCGGCAAGGAGGATATTTTTGCAATCAGGCTTTATAACCCGTATGAAGATGCGGAGGTCTGGGGCTACAGGGACGGCAGGTGGACGGAACTGGAGTGTAAGGCCAGGGGCGGATATCTGCAGGTGGATATGGTTGGGGACAGCCAGTCTTTCTGCGTGCTGGAACGGGAATCCCGGCTGTGGCCGGCAATTGCCGGGGGCACCGGGGGAATGGCAGTGCTGGCTTTGTGCTTGGTTATGGTGAAGAAGCTGAAAAGTAAGGCGGGGAGGAAGAAGGGGTAGGAGGACGCCCTGCTTCCGAACCGTCCGCCGGGCATTCCGGGCATTCCAGGTGCCGGAACGGGGAGGGGAGCCGGATGGCTGGGCGGTTTGATGTGTTCGGTAATTTATCTCTTCCTCTCTTTGCGGTTTAACAGGGATTAATCTAACGGCAAAAATGGGCTGTTTCTAACATATTTTTTACTGCATATGGATTGCCAACGGCGGCGAACTCCCTTCGGTCAGACAGCGCCGCCTAAAACGGCAATTCATATGCAGTAAAAAATATGTAAGAAACAGCTCCATTTTTTTGAATAGATTAATCCCTGTTAAGCCGCAAAGAGAGAAGAGATAAATTACCGAACACATCAAACCGCTTAGCCGTCCGGCTCCTCTCCCCGTTCCGGCACCGGAAATGCCCGGAATGCCCGGCGGACGGTTCGGAAGGGGGCTGGCTATTGGAGGAATTTCGGTTGTGGATGGGAGGTAGTGGGAGATGGGGTTATGTGTGAGGTGATGGGGGAGGAGAGGGGTTATGTGTGTGGGACTGGGTGAAGGAGGGGGATGTGTGAGGTGGCTGGTGCGGTTATGTGTGAGGTGATGTGGCAAGGCGGGGAGGGTGATGGGGATGAGTGGTGGGGCTTAAGATAAGGTGTTATTTATGGAGGAAACAATTTTGAAGTTATTTTCGAAACGTTTCGAAAAGGTATTCCATTCTTTGGAAGCATATGTTATAATGTGGAAAAATATATGGTACATCTGCTGAAAATCCATGGATAATACATAAAATGGGTTAGGAAGAGCATATAAATGGGTATGGTGTTAGGGGGATTTTCTGTTTTGACAGATAATTGTTTCGAAACACTTGCTTTGTATGGTTTTCGGGATGTATTGACGGCAGGGACATTTGAGGAGAAGGCAGAGGGCAGAGCCGGCGGAGGGAAGCGGATGTGAAAGGGAAAAGGAGGGAACTTTCAGGAATGGAACAGGAAGTGACAAGAAGGAAGCGGAAAGGGCGTATCTGGGCGTTTTTTGTGGCATGGGTGCTGTTTTTTATGGCGGCGTCGGCTTGTCTGTCGGATATGCCGGTGGTGATGGCGGCGGAGGATTTGGTTCTGAAACTGCATTACCATAGGGAAGACGGCGATTATGACGGATGGGCTGTGTGGATTTGGGAAATCGGAGGAGAAGGCGGCGATTATGAACTGGCAGAGGAAGACGGGGAAATGGTGGCTACGAAGGTGGTGCCGCCCGGTATTACTTCGTTGGGGTTCATTGTCCGTATGGCGGATTGGACAAAGGATGTGGATGCGGATCAGTTCATTGATGTGTCCGAAATGGTTTCAGGGACGGTGCATATTTATGTGGAGTCCGGCGTGGAAGGGTATACGAAGGAGTATGGCGAGGACGCAGTTACCGGGATTAAGCTTTCCAAGGCAAGATATAATGAGGAAAATCAGTCCGTGACGGCTTGGATGACCGGTGCGGTGGAAGGAGATTTGGAAGGTGCATTCCGTGTGCAGGGAGCGGACGGCAGCGTGGCTGTCACGAAGACGGAAGAGACATCGGAAGGGGAGCAGATCGGGTATGTCCTGGCTTTGGAGTCTCCTTTGGATCTTACCAAGGAATACAGCATAACGTTTGACGGAAATGAGTATAAAGTAGTGATGCCCAATATTTATTCCACGGAAGATTTTGAGGCAGAGTATACTTATGAAGGAGACGATCTGGGCGCATCATGGAGCAAGGAAAAGACGGTGTTCCGGGTATGGGCGCCTACGGCGGATGCCGTGGCGGTGAATCTTTATGCCGGCGGTACGGAGGGCGTGGAGGATCTGCAGGAACGGCTGGAAATGGAAAAGGATGTCAACGGCACATGGGTGGCGGAAAAAGAAGGCGATCTGAACGGCACTTATTATACATATTCGGTGAGCATCCGTGGGGAAGAGAGCGAAGCCTGCGATCCGTATGCCCGGACTACAGGAGTGAACGGCAGGCGGGCAATGGTGATTGACCTTGCGTCCACAAATCCGGAGGGGTGGGACAGCGACGGGGATCCCCATGCCGGGATGACATATAATGATGCCGTTATTTATGAACTGCATGTCAGGGATCTGTCTTCGGACGAAAGCGCGGGCATTCAGAATGTAGGGAAGTTCCTGGGCCTGACGGAGACAGGGACGACTACGGCAGGCGGCGTGGCCACCGGCTTGGATCATATCAAGGACTTAGGGGTAACGCATCTGCATCTGCTGCCGGTTTATGACTACGGTTCGGTAGATGAAGAAAAGCTGGATAAAGCGCAGTTCAACTGGGGGTATGACCCGGTAAATTATAATGTGCCGGAAGGTTCTTACTCCACGGACCCTTATCATGGGGAAGTGCGGGTGAAAGAGATGAAGCAGATGGTGAAATCTCTTCATGACAACGGAATCAGCGTGATTATGGATGTAGTTTACAATCATGTACAGAGTGCGGGCGAATTTTGCTTCAATGTGATGGTGCCGGGATATTTCTCGCGGATGGATGAAAACGGGGCTTATTCCAACGGATCGGGGTGCGGGAACGATACGGCATCGGAACGGGCGATGGTCAGGAAGTATATTGTGGATTCAGTGACTTACTGGGCAGACGAATACCATATTGACGGGTTCCGTTTTGACTTGGTGGGGCTGATTGACACTCAGACGGTTAATGAAATCGTGGAAGAAGTCCACAAGGACCATCCGGACGTGATTTTTTACGGGGAAGGATGGACAATGGATACCATGCTTACCAAGGACGGCGTGACTTTGGCTACGCAGGTGAATTCCCAGGAAACGCCGGGATTTGCATATTTCAGCGATACGATCCGGGATGCCCTGAAGGGCAGCGTGTTTGACACTTCCTTAGGGTATGTGTCCGGTGCGGAAGGCCTGGAAGAAACAATTGAGCAGTGTTTTATGGGGCTGACGGATTGGTGCACTACTCCGGCGCAGACGGTAAACTATGCTTCCTGCCATGACAATCTGACTATGATGGACCGGATTGCCAGATCGGCATTGAATGCCACGAGGGAGGAAAGAATCCGGATGAATAATCTGGCAGCGGCAGTGTATCTTACGTCCGAAGGCATTCCGTTCATGCAGGCCGGAGAAGAAATGCTCCGCTCCAAGCTGAAAGCGGGCGGTACGTTTGACGAGAACAGCTATGCGTCTCCGGATTCCGTCAACAGCCTGAAGTGGGATACGCTGGAGGAGGAAGAGTACCGGAAAGTTTACGAATATTACAAGGGGCTGATTGCTTTCCGTAAGGCACATGCCGCGCTGCGGCTCACCAATGCCGAAGACGTGAAGCAGAATGTGACGCCGGTGGAAGGACTGCCGGCGAACGTGACGGCATTTTCGGTAAACGGAGGAGTAAACGGCGAAACTTCGGACGGACTGTTCCTGATCTTCAATCCCAATAATCAGGCAGAGGAGATTACGCTGCCGGAAGCGGTCTGGGATGTTTATGTGAACGGGGAACAGGCCGGGACGGAGGTGCTTGCGACGATTACGGACGGCAAAGCCACCGTGGATCCTATTTCCGCTTTGGTTTTGGTGAAAGCAGGAGATGCGCCGGCAGCCGAAAACAGCGGGGAAGCTGCAGAAGCTGCCGAAGCGGAGGAAACCGGGGAGACATCTGCGGAAACGGTAGATGAAAAGACATCAGGAAACGGCGCGGGCGCAGTGCTTGGCGTGGCTGCAGTGGCTGCGGCGGCAGGTGTGGGCGCATATGCGGTGAAGAAAAAGAAAGGCGGGAAATAATCCAGAGGGAACGGCATGGATTTTTCCTTATGGCGCCGGCCGGAAGAGTCTGAAGGAGCCGCCCTGCCAGAGCAATGGCAGGGCGGTTTTTCACGGTTTGTTCCTGTGGGCAATGAACCGGTGTCAATGACATTGGGCGGAAAGGTGAGGTTTTGTGCAATTCTGCCAAGAGTTTAATCGTTTTTTTGTAGATAATACAGGGGCATGTTTCCCTTCGGATTAGGTATCGCCGCTTGACAAATATAACAATTTATGTATAATTGTATACTAAGAGCATTATTATATAGCATACTGGGTGAACTGATGTACTCACCATATAGGTTAAGTGCGGTGGACATAGGCGTTCGCAGGCACTTTTTGCTTTATCTGCGGAGTTTGGCGAGTTAAAGCGATAATAGAAAGAAGCAGGATTCCTTAAAAGGTATATTATATGCTGAAAAATAGTTTCAAGGATGATTATTCAAGGTTCCTTAGGTTAAACGGCAAGGGCAGGGTAGTGGATGATATCTGTTACATTGGGGATTATTACATACTGCCTTTGGATGAGAGACAGAAGAAGAAAACCAATCTGGTAAATATCGGGTTTGCAGCGGTCTTTTTTCTGATACAGATTGCCATGGGGATGGTAAACCAAGATTCTTCACGCACTTTTTGGATTGTATACCCATATCTGTTTATTTTTTTGCCGGTGGCATATTTTTTTGTCGGTGCGGCAAGTTATTGGAGCGACCCTTTGCGCATGCAGAAGGCGCAATATGAGACGGGGATTGCAAGGATGCGCCGTTCCTGCATCGGTGCCGCCTTTTTGGCAGTATTCAGTGCGGTATTGGACGTGATATATATGCTGCAGCATCTTGGCAGCATCAGGCTGGGAAGGGAATTGCTGTATTTGTTATGCCATATCCTGTTTTTGGCAGCTGCTTTTTTATACGGTAAGTATTATAATAAGGCTTATGGCGGACTGAGGATAGAGAAGTCGGAACATAAGGCGGAATAGGAAGTACCTTGGCAGCAAGCGGTTTCAGACGGGCTGT
This sequence comes from uncultured Lachnospiraceae bacterium, assembly GCA_910586275.1. GTDB lineage: Bacteria > Bacillota > Clostridia > Lachnospirales > Lachnospiraceae > Kineothrix. The sequence continues at coordinate 18,791 of CAJUIM010000039.1, forward strand.
CAGAGAGGTTAGATTTGGTTTTTCCCTTTATAAGAATGACCCTGCGGAATAAAGAAATAAGGCAGCATGGGGATTTTCCTATAAACGGTTAAGCATATATCAATGAAGGAGGATAATATTATGAAACTGAAAACAAAAAGCAGGTTTTTTGCTGCTCTGTTGGCAGGAACCATGGTCGTAGGCTCTTTGGCAGGCTGCGGCGGCACACCGACAGAGACACCGCCTGCAGAGACTGCACCTACAGAAACAGAGGCACCTGCGGAAACAGAACCTGCAGAGACAGAGGCAGCCGATGGGGAAACACCGGAGGAGGCTCCCGCCAGCAATGCGGACACGCCTATTGTTATCGGACATGACGATGTAAGCGAGAAGTTCAGCCCGTTCTTCGGTGAAAGCGTACCGGATGAAGACGTATGGCTTCTCACCACGGTTTCTTTGCTTGGTTATGACCGTAAAGGTGAAATCGTCTATAAGGGTATTGAGGGAGAGACGAGGGAGTACAACGGCACAAATTATACTTATACCGGCATTGCGGACTGCGAAGTGACGGAGAACGAAGACGGCACGGTATATTATGATTATACAATTCGTGACGACATAAAGTTTTCGGACGGCGAGCCGATGACTATTGACGATGTTATTTTCTCTTATTATGTATATTTGGATCCGTCCTATGACGGGACAAGTTCCGTATATGCGCTGCCTATCGAAGGGCTTGAGGATTACAGAAGCGGTTCCACAGTGCTTTATGATCTGATGCTTTCCAACGGGGAAGACAATACTGATTACACATTCTATTCGGAGGACGAGCAGAAGAAATTCTTTGAGACGGATTTCCCGGCTGCCGGTGAGGCATTTGCCAAGAGCATCTGCGATTACTGCACAGCGGCAGGCTATGTGGAAGACGGTTTGGATGAAGTGTCCAACGGTATGGTGAACTGGGGATTCGCGGATCTGAACGAAGACGGGTCCATTACCGGTTCCGCAACAGGGACTACATGGACATTGAAAGATAACGACGCTCCTACGCTGGCTGATTATTGGAATGAGATGATCGTAAAATATGACTATGACTATCAGACTCTGTCCGATACGGAAGCGGCGGATTCCGGCCTGTTCACTTTCTTGGACGACAGCTATAAAGTTACCATTGAAACAGGTGAGTCCGTTTCAAATATAAGCGGTATCCAGAAAATCGATGACAACACCGTGCGTGTGGTATTGACGGAAGTAAGCGCTCCTGCTATTTACGAGTTGTCCATTTATGTATCTCCGCTGCATTACTACGGCGATCCCAGCCAGTTTGACTATGACAATAATAAGTTCGGTTTCCCGAAAGGAGATCTTTCGACCGTAAGGGCTAAGACGACTCAGCCTATGGGTGCCGGCCCGTATAAATTTGTAAGCTATGAGAACCGTGTTGTATACATGGAAGCAAACGAGAATTATTACAAAGGCACTCCGGTTACCAAGAACCTGCAGTGGAAGACGACTGCGGAGGCAGATAAGCTTTCCGGCGTCCTTCAGGGAACGATTGATGTTTCCCAGCCTTCTATCTCCAAAGAGGTACTGGCACAGATTCAGGGAGAGAACAGCAACGGCGAACTGACCGGCGACAAAGTAATCGTTGACCTTGTGGATTACAGAGGATACGGCTATATCGGAATGAATTCCCAGCTTATGATGGTGGGCGATGATGCGGCCAGCGATGCGTCCAAGAATTTCCGTAAGGCAATCGCAACGGTTGTGGCAGTATACCGTGATGTGGTAATTGACTCTTATTACGGCGAGGCAGCTTCCGTAATCAATTATCCGATTTCCAATACCAACTGGGCAGCACCGCAGAAGTCGGATGCGGATTATAAGGTGGCATTTTCCGTTGACGTGGACGGAAACGATATTTATAAGGACGGCATGACAGAAGACGAGAAATATGCGGCAGCATTGGAGGCGGCTCTGGGTTATTTTGAAGCGGCAGGATATACCGTGGCAGACGGTAAGATTACGGCTGCTCCGGCAGGCGGCAGAATGGGCTGTACGATTACCATTCCGGCAGGCGGAAACGGGGATCATCCTTCTTTCGGTATTATTACGGCTGCTGCCGATGCATTGAAGAGCATTGGCTTTGACTTGGCAATCAATGACCTTTCCGATTCTTCCCAGCTGTGGGACGGCATCAACGGCGGAACCATTGATATGTGGTGTGCGGCATGGTCGACAGTGCCTGACCCGGATATGTTCCAGATTTACTACAGCGAAGGCGGAAGCGCAAAGAATTACAGAATTTACCAGAAGGATCTGGACGACCTTGTTATGGAAGCCCGTACCAACACGGATCAGGCTTACCGTAAGGCTGTTTACAAAGAGGCTCTTGACTATATCGTGGATTATGCGGTAGAAATCCCGGTTTACCAGAGACAGGAGGCTACGGCATACAGTGCGGAGCGTATCGATCCCGAGAGCACGGTAAAGGATGCGACTTCTTACTGGCAGTACCGTGATGAAATTGAAAAGCTTGCATTAAAATAAGGTGTTATGTGTGAGAAACAGGACGGACAGCCGTGCCCGCACGGATTTCCGGCCCTGTGGATACAGTCAGCGGCTGTCCGGGAAATTATTTCCGGACAGCCTGCTGACGTACCATACAGAGGCATTTCGCGAAAGGATTGGTTAAAAGAAGTCCTCTGGCGAAATGCCTTTGGAAGGTTAGGCAAATCTTTTCCATCCGGTCAGTCCGGGGATGCACGGACTTGCGGGGTGCAGATAAAACGGAGGTAGAAGATGAAGAAATTTCTGGTTAAAAGATTATTGATTTCCATGGTTCTTTTAGTCTTTGTATCTATGATTATCTATGGCATCATGCGCTGCATGCCTGCCTCGTTTGTAGAGACGAAGGCGATGGAACTGGCTCAGAAACCGGGAGCAAAGAGTTATGAGGAATGGCTGGCGCAGCTGAACGCTTCTTACGGGCTGGACTCGGGGATTATACAAGGGTATTTCACCTGGGCATCCAAAGCTGTCCGGGGACAGTTCGGCGATTCCTGGAATTATAACCAGCCGGTGCTGCAGAAGTTCTCCAGCGTTATCTGGTATTCTTTTGCGCTGGCATTTTCCGCTTTCTTCCTGGAAATTATTATAGCCATACCGGCGGGTGTGGCGGCAGCAAGAAAGCAATATTCCGCTACGGACTATTCTATTACAGTCATTGCGCTGATTGGCATATCCCTGCCAAGTTTCTTCTTTGCCACGATATTAAAGTGGGTTTTTGCCGTTAAGCTGAACTGGCTGGATCTGTACGGCATCGTAGGGCGTATGCATCAGCAGATGAGCCCTATGGGGCAGATTCTGGATATGGCGAAGCATATGATCATGCCGGTGGCTACTTTAACCATCGTGGGCATCGGGTCGCTGATGCGTTATACGCGTACCAATATGCTGGAGGTATTGAATTCGGATTATATCCGTACTGCCCGGGCGAAAGGGCTTCCCGAGAGGAAGGTAATCAATTACCATGCTTTCCGGAACATTCTGATTCCGATTATCACATTGCTGGGCGGGACGCTGCCAGGGCTGTTCGGCGGTGCGCTGATTACGGAAACTTTATTCCAGATTCCGGGAATCGGTTATACTTCCTATCAGTGCATTGTATTGGGAGACATTCCGTTTGTTATGTTTTACATGCTGTTCAGTGCCGTGCTGATATTGGCAGGAAACTTAATTGCGGATATTTTATATGCGGTGGTGGATCCGCGTGTCAGAGTAAATTAGGAAGGGAGAAGGGACATGGCTAACGAAGAGAATACAAAAGTGGAAAATATGAAGCTGGACGATATGCAGCGTGTCAAAGTGCTTTCTCCCAGCGCGTTGGTATTGAAGCGTTTTTTCCGGAATAAGCTTGCAATTATCGGAATGGTAATTATTATCATGATGTTTCTCTTTTCTTTTGTAGGGGGCATGATTATTCCTTACGGGCAAAGTCAGGTGTTTTATACTACGGAGGAAATGAGAAAGGATTATGCCGGCGCGACTTATATCAGCGATTATGTAGTGTATGAGGCGGAGGGTGTGGAGATACCCAGTGATTTATATTCCAAATCTATTCTGGCTATCAATCAGAATAAGGCAGTAGTGGAATCGAGAGGCGGCGGACATCTGGCTCTGCGGCCTTTGGCAGGAGATTCCTATCTGACCTATGTGGCAGAGGAGACGAAAAATCCAAGGGCAATGAAGTCTGCGGAACATAAGGCGGCAGTGGATGCCGGCGAGAATTACTTTGAGTATGACGGCAATGCTTATATTGTAGACGATGCCACGGGGAAGGAATTGCTGTATGCCGTATCCGAGGCGGCGGTTATCTGTAAACTGTCTTTTACGCCGTATGCCTCCGATACCGCATTGCCCTATGATTTCCTTAAAAACGCGCTGCTTGCAATGAGCGGGGCGGACGGAACGTTTGAGGCGGGCGGAAATGCTTATACATTGGAGATGGACGGAGAGGCGGCTGCCATGGTTTATGCGGCAGACGGCTCGGATTATGCTTATATTTCCGACATGAGCATCAACAGTGTGCTGGGCGGTGTATTTTTGGCTCCGGATTTCAAGGAAGCGGTGGCTCTTGCCATTCAGGAAGGGACAGAATCGTTCCTGTATACCGATGCGGCAGGAACGGAGGATACCTATCTGCTGTCAGAGAAAAACGGGCAGTATCTGATTTCCCGTTTTCAGGAAACCAGGGTAATCGACACTTATGCACAGCCGTCGAAAACGCATCTTTTAGGGACGGACGCCAACGGTATGGATATGTTGGCAAGGCTGATGTACGGCGGACGTATTTCCCTGCTGATCGGTTTTGTGGTTGTTATCATTGAGGTCATTATCGGTGTCATTATCGGCGGAGTAGCAGGATATTTCGGCGGTTGGATAGACAATATTCTGATGCGTCTGGTGGATGTGATTTACTGTATTCCGGCGATGCCTTTATATCTGATTCTCGGTTCCATCATGGATCATTACAGAGCCAGCCCGACGGTGCGTATTTATATGCTTTGCGTCACTATGAGTACGATTGGATGGGTGGGGATTGCCCGTATTGTGCGGGGACAGATTTTGTCCTTGCGTGAACAGGAATTCATGGTGGCGGCGGAAGCGCTGGGAATCAGCGTAGGACGCAGGATTTTCAAGCATCTTGTTCCCAATGTAGTGCCGCAGCTTATTGTGTTTTCCACCATGGGGCTGGGGGAAGTCATTCTGGCAGAGGCTACGCTCAGCTACCTCGGCTTGGGCATTAAATACCCGGCTGCTTCTTGGGGAAGTATTATCAATGCGGTAAACGACTCCTATGTCATGACAAATTATTTGTTTGTATGGATTCCGGCGGGCTTTCTGATTTTGCTTACCGTGTTGGCTTTTAACTTTATCGGCGATGGCTTGCGGGATGCATTTGACCCGAAAATGAAGCGTTAGTCTGCGGGAACGCAAATATAACTGGCTTTTGGCATAACAGATGATTATAGATAATTGGGGGTTATGATGGCAGGTAATAAAAAGAATTCAAATTATATATCCGCGAAGGAATCGCGGCAGATTTCCAGAAATAACCGTAAGATTACGAAGGAAATGGAAAAGAAAAGAAACCGGAAAAACATACCGGAATCGGAATATGTCACGCAGATGAAAAATCCGGACAATTGTGTGGAGTTTGACAATGTGCATACTTATTTCTTCACCGATATCGGAACCGTGAAGTCGGTAAGCGGCGTGTCTTTCGATGTGCCGCAGGGAAAGACGGTGGGGATTGTAGGGGAGTCGGGCTGCGGGAAGTCCGTGACCAGTCTGTCCCTGATGCAGTTAGTGCAGAGGCCGTCCGGCCAGACAGTGGAAGGGGAAATCCGCTTTAATACAGGGGAAAAGGTTTATAATGTGGTAAATACTCCGGCAGAAGTGATGCAGAAGCTGCGGGGAAATTATATGTCCATGATTTTCCAGGAACCTATGACTTCCTTAAATCCGGTTTTCCGCATCGGCCAGCAGGTGGATGAGGTCATTGCCCTGCATAACCCGGATATGACGAAGGAGCAGATAAAAGCCCGTACCATCGAGATGTTGGATAAGGTAGGGATTGCGAATAAAGAAGGGGTGTATCAAATGTATCCCCATGAACTGTCAGGAGGTATGCGGCAGCGTATTATGATTGCCATGGCTCTTTCCTGCAGTCCGAGACTGATTATTGCGGATGAGCCGACGACAGCATTGGACGTAACGATACAGGCGCAGGTGCTGGATCTGCTCCGCCATCTGAAAGACAAGATTAACAGTTCCATTATGCTGATTACTCATGATCTTGGCGTGGTGGCGGAAATGGCGGATTATGTAGTGGTAATGTATGCCGGCCGGGTGGTGGAAAAGGGCACTGCCAGGGAGATTTTCAAAGACCCCAGACATCCTTATACAATGGGCCTTATGAATTCCAAGCCGGTGGTGGGCAAGCATATCGACAGACTTTACAGCATCCCCGGCAGCGTGCCGAATCCGGTGGATATGCCTAATTACTGTTATTTTAAGGACCGCTGCGAAATGTGCGTGGAGGGCTGTGAAGGGGAATATCCTCAGGCATACAATGTATCGCCCACTCATGTGGTAAGCTGTTACCGCTGCAAGGAAGGAGGCACTCAGAATGGGAAGTGAAGAAAAGGATAAGTTAGTGCATCAGGAAGACAGTATTCTGGAAGTGTCTCATCTGAAAAAATATTTCCCCGTAAAGGGCGGTTTTTTCGGAGGGGTGACCGGTGAAGTCAAGGCAGTGGACGATGTATCGTTTCGCATAAAGCGCGGCAGTACCATGGGACTGGTAGGGGAATCCGGCTGCGGCAAGTCCACCACGGGGCGTACGATTCTGCGCCTGATAGAGAAAACCTCCGGAACGGTTCTTTTTAACGGAGAGGATGTCAGTCAGGCAGATAAGAAAAAGCTGCGTGAACTGCGGACCAAGATGCAGATTATTTTTCAGGATCCGTATTCCTCCTTGTCGCCGCGTCTTCCGGTGGGAGAAATTATCGGAGAGGCGGTAAGGCAGCACAATTTGGTGCCGAAGGAGCAGTACAACGATTATATTACTCAGGTTATGCTAAACTGTGGGCTGCAGGAATACCATAAGGACAGGTATCCCCACGAATTTTCCGGTGGGCAGCGGCAGCGTATCTGTATTGCTAGGGCACTTGCGCTGAAGCCGGAATTCATAGTCTGCGATGAGCCGGTATCCGCACTGGATGTGTCGATTCAGGCGCAGATCATCAACTTGCTGAAAGAACTGCAGGAGAAAATGAATCTGACCTACCTTTTTATCTCCCATGACTTGTCGGTAGTGGAACATATTTCCGATACTATCGGGGTAATGTATCTGGGCGGCTTGGTGGAGACAGGGGAGACGGAGGATATTTTCAGCAATCCGCTGCATCCGTATACAAGGGCGTTGTTCAGTGCCATCCCGATGCCAGATCCGGACATGAAGATTAACCGGACCATTCTGGAGGGAGACATTCCTTCGCCGGCCAATCCTCCGAAGGGGTGCAAGTTCCATACACGCTGCAAGGACTGCATGGCAGTGTGCAAGGAAGTGGCACCGGAGGAAAGAGATGTAGGGAATGGGCATATGGTCAGATGCCATTTGTATGATCAGGGTTAATTGGCGGGATGTCCCTGCTGAACTTTGACGGCGGGCATGCCGGATATTATGCAGCTGTCAGAAGGAACGTCGGAAAACGCCGGAATTTAGTGAGGAAATTCAAAAAATATATTGACAATGCACCAATAAACACTTATACTTACGAAGTGTGCATAGAGGTGCATTGTCTTTTTTGATGCAGGGAAATTTCGGAAAAACGACAGAACCGCGACCTATATGACACAAGCAGCAATTATCCGCCCGAAGAAAACCGGCGGAAGGAATTATAACCACAGGAGGTGAAACAGAATGCCAACATTTAATCAGTTAGTAAGAAAAGGACGTCAGACATCCGTTAAGAAGTCAACAGCACCTGCTCTTCAGAAGGGCTGGAACTCTCTTCACAAGAAAGCGACCGATACTTCTTCCCCTCAGAAAAGAGGCGTTTGCACGGCTGTTAAGACAGCAACTCCTAAGAAGCCTAACTCAGCTCTCAGAAAGATCGCCAGAGTACGTCTTTCCAACGGAATCGAAGTTACAAGCTATATTCCGGGAGAAGGACATAACCTGCAGGAACACAGTGTTGTACTGATCAGGGGCGGTAGGGTAAAGGACCTGCCCGGTACAAGATACCATGTAATCAGAGGTACCTTGGATACTGCCGGAGTGGCCAACAGAAGGCAGGCACGTTCCAAATACGGCGCTAAGAGACCGAAAGCTGGCAAATAATTAGGATTGATGTACCACAAACAGAACTAATTTGTGTTGGAATTCTGTAATATAATAGAAAACCGCACGAACACATTAAGTGGATTAGAGGACACATGTGAGTACCGTTGAATTATTCACATAACAGGAGGCCGGAACGGAAAAAGCTTGCCGGAGGAAGACTGCATGCAGTGCGGGCGGAGAATCCGGGAAGCCGGTTTGGGTTACGGCAGCAAAGCTGTTATAAATTAATAAGGAGGGAAGAACCGTGCCACGTAAAGGACATATTCAGAAAAGAGATGTAT
>CAJUIM010000040.1 GCA_910586275.1 uncultured Lachnospiraceae bacterium
GAGTAATCTTATCTTACATCAGTTTGGAGGTTTACACAAACTTTGGGATACTCCCGAAGTTACTTTTTTATTCTGTTATTTCTAATGTTCTCAGCAAAAATTATAATCTGCCAATAGCAAAAGTTTGTCTGCAAGAATATACTTCTCACTCGAACTCTTTTTCCAAATTATTAATAAAGTAGATTTCATATCGCATTTTCTTGCAAAACCATATAATTCTGATGCAGTTTTGCCCTTTGGTTACTTATTTTCAAAACAGATAATGAAATTACTACTTTACAATATTGCTAGACTCTTTCCAGCAAACCATCTAAATTGCATAATAAGAACTTAATACTAACAAACGCTGCATACTCTTGATAATTATCATTTTTATACTGATTTGCATAATCACAAACTGCTTTTATTGATAAAAACTTGGGTTTAAATACAGAATTACACGCTGCATAATATACTGCGTATGTTTCCATATCTATTCCAAGCACTTTCCTATGATGTGGTTGAATAAAATTTGTTACAATATTCTCTGTTTGGATAACTGCAGCCCCTGATGCCAGTGCTCCAATATGTATGTTTATATCTCTAGTCTGCTTTGATCCATTTCGAGAATTCCATTCTCTGCGAATAGAATAAAGTAACTCAGAAAAATCAATTAATAAGTACTCTTTCAGTCTCACATCAATACATATTTGATGTGGATCTGGTTCAAGAATATATTCATTATCATTTTCACCAGTTCTAATTTTACCACTACCATAATCCCAACTTTCATTGGCAATAATAATATCTCCCAAATTAACCTCGCCCTTTCTACCAGCCGTAATTCCAATCATGCAAACAAGTTTAGGCTTAAAATGGGAGATTATTTTTCCCGTCAGTAATGAAGCAGCAACCATTCCCATTTGATGTTGACATGCTAATACCAGCCTTTTTCCAGTATCCGTTATGCTTTCATAATATATTGTTGAATCATAAATATTTTCTATTTTATTCCAAATTAAGCCACAATTATATACTGCCTCAAATTCACTTTTTACAGCAACAATTATTGCACAATCATAGATACTACTCGCTATTTCGGTAACATTATATTCTTGCTTTGCCCTAATTGAGTAATAAACCTTTTTTTTCAATTGTTCTAACCATGCATTCTCTTCTCTACTATATTTTATTAACATCCACATTGATTTTCTTAATTCATTTTCATTTTCTTTGTATCCTTCATCATGTGCTGTTAATCCAATGATTTCGGCAGGCTTCTTTATCCTATCTGAATTTTCTATAATATGCAGTAAATCTATTCCACCCCTTGTCGATAAATTGTCTTTACTTCCCAGCGTAGGTAACTGAATATCCAAAATTAATAAATCATACTTTTTAGTTTCTAATGCTTTACAAGCTTTTTTTACCTCTAATTCATAATCAATATTTATCATATTTGTTTTTATATCGGCATCAAAATATTGCAATACCGTATCAATTTTTGTAACATCATCATCAACCATCAATATATCGTACATTAATTATACCTCTCTTCATAAAGTAATCTTTTTAAATGTTCTTGCCAATCTAAAACAGAAGCATTGTAAAAAACTATCCCCCGATATAGCCCATCGAACTCTTTTTCTAATTCCCCATCTAATTCTTCTAAAGATTTCTCCTCTTCCCCAAAAACATTATACTGAGTTATCACAATCGCTGGCACAACAATATTTTTTCGTTTCATTTCTACTAATATATCACGCCCACCAAATTTTCTATTTCTACTTGAAGGATGCATATTAGAAACTTCAAAAGATGGAATAGACATATCAAGTAAAACAAAATCGGGATTAGATTTAACAATTTGTGCCATTCCAGATTTAAATGAACCTTTAACTTCTAGCTCATTTCCTAAACTTTCAATATACTTCTTGACCTGCTTAGCTTTGTAATCATCATCTTCTACTAATACCCCATACATTTACGCTTCTCCTTTTTCACATATTGATTTAATTTCCAAACAAACTTTAGTATAAAACTGCGTTTCATCGTCAATTAAACCAAACTCCATTTTCCACGGAACACAAATATTCCACTCTAAAATTTTACATATTTTAATAAATCCGCTTCCTCCTTCAAAACTACTATATTGACCTGTTTGTAATATATCTCTTATTTTACTGTTTATTTCTTTTATTTTTCTATTAATCTCTTCTTTATCTACTTTTTCAGCAATATTATTACAAATTTCCATAATAATATACCCATCATTTTCCATAATATCTATTTTTAATTGAAACTCTTCAATATCATCTCCATATCCAGAATGCGTGTATGCATTAGTAAAGATTATTATCAAAATATCAATAAAATATGAAAAATATTTCCCTTTTATTTTTATTTTTGAATCAATCTCTTTCTTAAAATCTGCCAAACTATATTTAGGGAATACTTGTTTATTTATCATTTCACAAGTTTCTACTAATATAGGAAATTCAAAAGCAGAATACTCTTGTTTTATTGGTAATTTAAACCATGCCGCTACTATGTCAATCGAGTTTTGTATCTGTGTCCGACTTCTTGAAATTGCATCAAACAGATTATATTTCAAACTACTAATTTGATTAATCTGATGCAACTCGTCTTCTAACTCTTTAAGTAAAATAATAAAATTATCTTTTACATTATTAGAAAAAAAATATCTTGTCATTTCAAGCTGTTGTTTTATCTTTTCTACCCAAAAGTTTTCAAATAAATCTAAAACAATTTTTTCACTATTAAGTTTTTGGGTCTCTTCAAATAAAGTTATTAGCTCATCAATTTTTATAGTAAAATCAATTAATCCATCTTTATTGATATCTTCTGTCTTGATCTTTACATTATTAATTCGTAATTCATTAATATATTTGTCAACCCTCTCTGAAAAATTAGATATACACTGAAATAATTCTTCTTTATCACTATCAGACAAATTCTCACAAATCTTACTAAAACTATTCGATGGTGAATATGACAAATCATTTGTATTTCTTTTAACAAAAATAATATTATTTTTCTCAAAAACTGCCCTTAATTGATTCTGCATGCTTCCATGTCTTATTCTTGTTCCTAACGTCTGGTCCAAACCATACTTTCCAAATGCTAATTCATATCGAAAATCCATTAGCATCTCTCTAAATATAATCAATTTATGATTATATCTTTTACTATCAAAATTCGATTTTATATATACAAGATTATTCTCTAAATCTATAGCTTTATACTCAACTGTAAGATTTCCAATTTCCTGAAATCTTTTTAAATTATCTTCAAATACATTTAAATGCTGTTCAATAATTTTTTTCATATCTAAATCAATTTTTACATCTTCTATATATTTTATCCCTTGCATAATTTTCCTATTTTTCAGGATTTGACTAATTTCCGAAATATAATCAGCCTTATTATCTGCATCGAATTGTTGTAAAAATTGACATATTTTTATTCTCTCATTTTCGACTTCCTCTTCATCCTCAAATACAAAATACATTGAATCAAGAACTTCATAAGTACAAACATTTTTAAGGAAAAAAATTAATTCATTTTTTTCATAACAAAATGATTTATTTAATATATCTGAAGGCTTTTCTAAATCATTCTGTTCCATAAAATTTGCCGTATGTGAAAAAATTTGAGCGTAATCAGTCTTATTATTTATATATGCTATTATTGGCGTACAAATAGACTTTTTAATACTATAATCGCTCATTGTGATTGCATTATAAATTTCGTCCAAATCCATTCTCAAAACACTGTATATATTTTTTATTCTACTACTGACATATAATTGCTCTGCATTTAGTATCTTTTTCTGTTCCAAATAAAGATAGAACAATTCTGTAGAAATTCTCTCTATCTGATACTTATATATATCTTCCGTCTTATCTTTAATTTCTGTATACCATGCATCTAACAATTCTTCTTTTTCTAAATGATTGGATTTATATTTTATGTCATACCATCTATATCTACTCGCTTCAATCTTTGTACCACTTTTTATTGTTTCTCTTAACTCAATTTTTTTTAATAATTCTAAACTACTCCCATTCCCCAATCTATGTTCCAGCCACGAAAATATTTCCCTCTTTTGAAATAGATATGTATATCGAACATTTAAAAATGGTGCCATAAATTCTTTTGCCTTTACCTGAATACTACTTTCACCTATCATATATTTATCCACAAAAAAACTAGCTATTCCCGTTCCAAAATAACTGTTAGTAAAAATTCTTTCTATTCTACACAATTCTTTATAAGAATTCGCAACATCCCCCACCTTCAAATATGCTATATACATTGCATTAATCAAATCTTGCCTGATTGTATTCTCACATAGAATTTCTAATGATCTATTACTTAAAATATGAGCCTTTACATAATATTCATATATTTCAAAGCAATTAGACATTAAATCAAACAAATTTGTGGTCTTTTCTATAACAGAATCGTACTGTCCCTCTGTATATAAATTACCAATTTCAAATATTTGAGGATCTAAATGGTCAAGCTCTACTTCTTCATTATCATTAACAAAATGTTTCAGTTTACATAATACAACATCATCTATGCTTTTAACTTTTAATAAAATATTAATAATTTGTTTTCGCATCTCATCATTTAGTTCTTCATCCACCAAGACTCTAGTACACACTTTTATAAACACGTTGTACATATCTATTATTGATGCACATTCGCTATAATATAACAAGCTATATATATTGTCAGTATCCATGTCATATAATGGATAAAGTTTTTCTTCAAAAAAAGCAGCTATATCTTTCTCAACATTTGCAAAAATTTTATTCATTCTGTGTAGATATTGTCTATTATTTACACCACGTTCAGATTTAAAACTAAATATTTCTGCTAAAATAACTACCCATTTATCATATTTCTCACTACTAAAATCAGCCAACAGCTGTTTATTTTTTTCCAACCCACCCTCATACTCTGCTAATATAAAATGGTTATCCAGTCCCCAAATAGAAGCACATATTTCTTTATCAATTTGATTTAATACTTCCTCTGCCTCACCATATTTCCCCTGTATCAGATAATTTTCATACTCGTTTTTATAAAAAATATACTTGCTAATCTCTTCAGAAAAAATATTGATTATGCTTACATACCAATTCAATTCCCTTTCAATTTGATTTGGTAAATAACTAAATCGAACCCTTTTATATAGTCCTTCATAGTTTTGAGGTAAAATTGTATTACGATATTCACGACATGATTTTGAGTTAGTATTTAGTATATCATTTAATGTCTCCTCAACACACGAAAGCCCCCATCTATTTCTTATTTCATTAATAATTCTAAATATATTCTTTCTTCCTAATTTAGCATTTAAAATTAGTGACCGTTGTTTTGAGTTCATTTGTAACTTTTCCCACTTTCTTTCGATTTTACAGCTTCTCTACAAGCATCGTTTCCTTAATTACATAATATCACTATATCACAAATTTTTTAGGATTTCATTAATTGATTATGCCAAAAAATATTGAAAAAAGAAAAACCTTGCAGATTCAATTCCGCAAGGTCTATGTTGAACTTTTCTCAAAATCTTTTTAAAAGGAGTCGCCTGTCATCCTCAGAAATCTTCATCGCATTCATCGCCTGCTCTGCTGTCCATTTCATGGATTCCATCAATGCCTTGACATTGTTGAACATGGTATCGGCTCTCTCTTTTTTCCTCATATCTTCAATCGCTTTACACATTTTCTGCTGACCTCCTTCCGTTTCCTTAAATATCTGACCTGCCTTGCCAGTTCAGGATAAAACATATCGGCTGCCCTTGTACTCCTGAAGTCATGCATCAGCCGGCCAACAGGATCTTCGTCATTATGGTAGGCTCCATTGACATATATTATATGGGAGCCATCATTAAACAGTCCACCCGACTCCCTTATCGTCCGCTCAATATGGTACATTGGCAGTCCCATTCCCATTGTATCATTTTCTGTAATAAAAATGACATAGGAATCGTGAAGTTCCTTGAATTTCTGTTTTTCTTTCAGCATTCTGGTGTCCAGAGTGCTGCTATGGTATCTCCAATACATTCATGAACGAAACAGACCCTACCAGAGTAGACTCTGACAAGTCCTGAAACCTTACCTGTAAACTACTGTCTGCATGATGGTTTATGGTCAGACAAAGGGAATTGTCATTCTATGCACATTAATCCCTGCTATAATATATTTTTCTCCACAGCTGTATGCTCTGTGGCTTCTAAATTACCCATTTCCAATGGAGAAGAAAATCAACACAAATCCATTTCCGGATTACTTCCATTCAAAAAGCTGTCCATTTAATCATACATGCCATCGCTGGCATTCATCATTTCCATCATTGATCCTGTCATATTCCTATGTAAATGCATCTTTTGCTGGTTCAGATACGATGAAGTGTCAAATTCCTGCATTACAAAAATGATACCTTTTGCTACTCCCATGTAAGAGCATATCCCATTACAAAACCATTGCTGTAGGAATCTGTGATAATTGTGAGTACAGGTCATCCAACAAGATTTCTACTGCTATCCACTAGATAAATATCGCATATTGTCGAATCTATCATTCCAGTCCCGACATTTGGGCTAAATGACTGAACTCCATCCCCAAGCAAAGGACGGTATTTTTTTGGCATTCTTTTAGTCCATGCCTTGAAATGATTGTGTTTTGCTGTGTCTTGTACTTGCTATGAAAATAGCGAATTTTGTTAAAAGAAGGATATTCAGACAGCAGATTCCCATCTTCATCACAGTAACGTTCTTTAAGCATATAAGTATAGGCTGTCTTTAAACTATTCTTATGTCTCGTGAAATAGAACTTGTTCAAAGCCCATCTAAAATTTTTTTCGTCTTCGGTTAGTTCCCTGTCTGGAACAGCTCTTTCTTTAGGCACAAGTGCAGATATTGACTGGTATGTTAAATACTGACATAAGTAATTTCTGACCGTCTGCTTAGATATCCTTTTTTCCTTTGAAATCTTTTTAATGGCCTCTACCCTAAACCTGTCATCATCAAGAAAAGGAAGTATGCCTGCAACCAGTTCTATTCCTGTGGATTCCAACAATTCTTCCTCTGTGCAGTCCTCATACCCCTCTATCCTGCCAATTTCGTACCACTTAGGCATTGATTTCTTGATACAGTCTATAAGCAGAATACTATCCTCTTCTACCGCCAAAACCCTATATATGATTCCCTGACACTTGATTAATTAATTCTTCTCCATCAGCAGCCTCCTTCTTCTCTATTACAATCCCCCAATCCGTCACACCTCTTCTCCGCCAATAATTTCGGGAAGCATCAAGCAGTTTCGCTGTCATAGGTTTCGACAGATGCTTTCTGTAGACACATTCCCTCACCATTAATTCGTCATCCATCTTAGTTGCAACGAAATCGGAACAGTATTCACCGATTTCCAAGCCCTCAAGCAACACTTGACATCGAAACTCTTTCACATGGTATTCTCTTAGGACACAAGGCACTACTTAGCAATCCCCTTCTTTTCCTTTTTTCTCCCCACTCTTCCCCCTATAAAGCAGAACTCACAACACCCTTTTTTAAACAGAAAATATACAGAAAAAAGACAGAAAAGAAGAGGATACATAAGCAGGAAATCCCTTGATTTCACTGCATCTGAGCCATATCCTCCTCTTCTTTTCTTTCTCTTCCCCACAGCCTTTTCCGAAGAAAAAAAGAAGAATGCAGGCTCATGGGGATTGCTTATTATGGGAGTTTCTATGGATGAGGTTGCCATTGGAAGATTGAAAATTTACTGAGAAAAAAAGGAAAAGGAAGAGGTTCTGATGCTGAGATGCATTGGTTAGAGTATGGTGGCCGCAGGACTTACTTTTCTTTTTAGATATACAGGAAACATCAGGGTTTTCGCTACTTTTGGAGATTGGAAATATGGGAGAGAAAAGAAGGAAAAGAAGAGAACTCTGCTATGCCAGTGCGACATCGCACCGACTCAGCAACGGAAAGAAGAGGACCTTGCAGAAGCGAAACCTGCAAGGTCCTGAAGTTTACTTTTTTATTCTATTATTTCTAATGTTCTCAGCAAAATTTATAATCTGCCAATAGCAAAAGTTTGTCTGCAAGAATACTTATATTCTATTTTCCTACATTGTTTATCGCCGCCTGTGCCGCCGCCAACCGAGCAATAGGCACCCGATAAGGCGAGCAGGACACATATGTCAATCCAACCTTATGGCAGAATTCTACCGAAGAAGGATCACCGCCATGTTCCCCGCAGATACCTAACTTAATATCCGGTCTGGTCTTCCTGCCTTTTTCAGCCGCCATCTGCACCAGCTGTCCGACACCGTTCTGATCCAACCGTGCAAACGGGTCGGATTCATAAATCTTATTTTTATAATATTCATCCAAGAACTTCCCTGCATCATCCCTTGAGAAACCAAAGGTCATCTGTGTCAGGTCATTGGTCCCGAAGGAGAAGAACTCTGCTTCCTCTGCAATTTCATCTGCCAGAAGAGCGGCTCTCGGAATCTCAATCATGGTTCCAACATGGTATTTAATATCGGAATTCTTCTCTGCCTTTACTTTCTCGGCAGTCTCCACTACCACATCCTTCACAAATTTCAGTTCCTTTTTCTCCCCTACCAGAGGAATCATGATTTCCGGCACGATACTATAGCCCTTTTCCATGTTTACTTCTATAGCCGCTTCCATCACTGCCCTTGTCTGCATGCGGGCAATTTCCGGATAGGTTACGGCAAGACGGCATCCGCGGTGTCCCATCATCGGGTTGAACTCATGGAGAGAGTCGCAGATTTCCTGCACTTCCTCTGCCGTCATCATCATTTTCACGGCCAGATCATCAATATCATCCTGTTCCGTAGGCACAAACTCATGCAGCGGGGGATCCAAGAAACGGATTGTGACCGGCCTGCCCTCCATAGCCTCGTACAATCCCTTGAAGTCGCCTTTCTGATAAGGTATCAGGTCATTCAGGGCTTTTTCCCTCTCCTGAACAGTCCTTGCCAAAATCATCTGACGGATCTTAGGTATCCTGTCAGGTTCGAAGAACATATGCTCCGTACGGCAGAGTCCGATGCCCTCTGCACCGTATTTTACGGCATTTGCGGCATCCGCAGGCGTGTCCGCATTGGTGCGTACCTGAAGTTTACGGAAGGAATCCGCCCACTCCATAATTCTTTCAAAATTGCCGCTGATGGAAGCTTCTTTAGTCTTAATGTCACCGTTATATATCTTTCCGGTGGATCCGTCCAATGAAATATAATCTCCTTCATGATATACATGTCCGCCCAGCTGGAATACTTTATCTTCCTCGTTAATGGAAATATCGCCGCATCCTGATACACAGCAGGTTCCCATGCCGCGGGCAACCACTGCCGCATGGCTGGTCATGCCGCCCCTGACTGTCAGTATGCCTTCTGCCGCATGCATGCCTTCAATGTCTTCCGGTGAAGTTTCCAAACGGACTAAGATTACCCTTTCGCCCGACTCATGAGCCTGCTTCGCTTCTTCTGCCGAAAAATAAACTTTTCCTGCCGCCGCGCCGGGTGATGCGGGAAGAGCCTGTCCGATTACTTCCCCGGCTTTCAGTGCCTCTGCATCAAACGTAGGATGCAGCAGCTGATCCAAGGATTTTGCCTCAATGCGTGTCACTGCCTCTTCCGGCGTGATTTTTCCTTCGTCTACCAAATCACAGGCTATCTGCAATGCAGCCTGAGCCGTCCTCTTGCCGTTCCTTGTCTGCAGAAAGAAAAGCCTGCCGTCCTCAATGGTAAATTCCATATCCTGCATATCCCGGTAATGATCTTCCAGCTTATTGGCGATCTCAATGAATTTTGCATAGCATTCCGGCAGATCCTCTTCCAACTTGGTAATTGGCTGCGGCGTACGGATGCCTGCAACTACATCCTCACCCTGTGCATTGATGAGATACTCTCCGTATATTCCTTTTGCACCGGTCGAAGGATTCCTTGTAAATGCCACACCGGTACCTGAAGTATTCCCCATGTTGCCGAATACCATTGCCTGTACATTGACTGCCGTTCCCCAATCGCCCGGAATGTCATTCATACGGCGGTATACGATAGCCCTGTCATTATCCCAAGAACGGAATACCGCTTTTACGGCCTCCATCAGCTGTTCCTTCGGCTCCTGCGGGAAATCCGTGCCCATTTTATCTTTATAGACCTGCTTAAACTTCTCAATTACATCTTTCAGATCCTCTGCCGTCAGATCCGTATCAAACTTCACACCCTTGCTTTCTTTTATTTCATCCAAAATCCTTTCAAAATATGATTTCGGAATTTCCATTACCACATCGGAAAACATCTGGATAAACCTGCGGTAAGAGTCATAAGCAAACCTAGGATTGCCTGTCTTTTTCGCAAATCCCTCCACAGCCACATCGGTCAGCCCCAAGTTGAGAATGGTATCCATCATTCCCGGCATGGAAGCCCTTGCACCGGAACGCACCGACACCAAAAGCGGATTCTCCGTATCGCCAAACTTTTTGCCCTGCTTCTTCTCTAAGCCTTCCAAAGCTTCAAAAATCTGCCCTCTGATTTCTTCCGAAATTGTTTTTCCCTGATTGTAATAGTCCGTACATGCTTCCGTGGTTACCGTGAACCCCTGCGGTATCGGAAGCCCCAGATTCGTCATTTCGGCCAGATTTGCCCCTTTGCCGCCCAATAGGTTCCTCATGTCTGCATTGCCTTCTTCAAATAAATATACCCATTTTGCCATGCTTTTCCCTCTCCTTAAATAAGAATTACTAACATTTTACAATATTATAACACACTTTCATGCCGTATACCACTCACTTAATAATTCTATTTTCCCCCCTTCCATGGGCACACGGTAAAAGTAATCATTATTCCCTGTCTTTTCGTCCGTTTCGGCAATGGCTTCATAATAAAGGTAACCGTCTCCCGGGATAAAATATAAAATGCCCCAGTATTCCCCTTCCTTCATATGGGCAATTGTCCTCTTTGCCCCATCCTTCATGGATATTTCCACAATTTCTCCCGCCATTGCGGTGTAAAGTTTTCCGTCCTGCACCAAAAAAGAATAATTGGCGGAACCGGTAAACTCCACTGGCAGTTCTCCCTGCTTTTCTCCCGTATTTCCGTCCCGTATTTCCATCCGGTACAAATAGGTGCGGTAATCATATCCGTCGGGCTTATAAGCCAATGTAAAACAGTACAGCTTCCCTTCCGCGTAAACCGCATTTTCTATATAGCCCTCTTCATCCACTGCGGCAAAGGAAACCAGAATCTGGTCCGTATCCTTTTCCACACAGACACGCCCCAGTATATTTTCTTCCTTTTCCCTGTCAATGCCCCTATAGTAGAGATAAGTGCCATCATAGCCCAATATGCTTTCTATGCGGTCTGTAGATATCTTACCGCGCTGCTTTGTGCCGATGTCCACCCATGCATACTTCATACAATGATTCTCATCATAGGAGTAACCGTAAAACAATTTGTCTCCTATCACTTTCTCATATCCTGCCCCGGCCAGAAAAACATCGTCAGCCAACACTTCCTCATTGCTCCCGTCCATATCGCTCCGCTTTATTTCCGCCAGTTCATCCGTCAGGCTGTCGTATGCCTCCTGCACCTTCTCCACATAGTAAATCTTTTCCTCCCATATAGTAAAAACATTGCTTTGCAAAGGAATCTCTTCGCCGTAAAACCCATGTGCGCCGCAATATACTTTTCCGTTATAGGAACATATATTGGTAAAATTCCTGACAGGGTAGGCGGTTTCCGTTTCCGCTGCCTGACCTGCCGGCCCACTCCCTTCTTCCTGCGCCTGAGGGGTTCCCTTCTGCCTTCCCATCTGGTTCATCCCTACCGATATCGCTACCCCAAATGCCAGAAGCAAGGCTGCCGCCGCTATCATGGCTATCCTATTCCTGTCAGCCTCTTTTCTGTTTTTATCCATTCCTGCCCGTTCTCCTTCCGGCCTCATAGATGCATGTTCCCGGAACTTTGCCGGTCTTTGCCGCTACTGCAGCGTCTCAATGACATATTCTGCCGCAAAGTGTTTTTTCGGCGGCACTTCATTTCCCCATTTCCGCTCTTCCAGCGTCCCTTCAAATTCCACATGGTCGCATAATCCGTACCAAGGCTCTATGCAGACAAAGGGCGCACGAATGCCCGCCGGTGCCCATACAGCCACCACCGGTGTCTGGAAAGAAACTTTTATGTACGGTTTTTTATCCGGCGTCAGCAGCGAGATTTCCTGAACCTGCCGGTCTTCCATCACCATGGCATCCCTTTCGAAAAGTTCTTCCCGAATCGCAAGGCATCCCTTTTCCAGTTCATGAACCACATGGTGGTCGTCTACCAACCCATCCGACCCGATTACCGTGCAGCGTATGCAGTCCTTATCCCCGAACTTCAGATAATAGTCTTCCCGCCGGTCTCCGGCAAACAGCGGACAGTTAAATGCAGGATGTCCGCCGATGGAAAAATAAGCAGGTTCCTCCGAAAGATTATCCACCCTCCAAAGCACTTTCAGTTTTTTTCCGTCCAAACGGTATCCGATCTCCAATTTAAAGTCAAAAGGATACATTTCCTTTGTCTCTTCATTGGCATCCAGAGAAAACCAAACCTCCGCAGCCTCATGGGAAACAAGCTTAAACTCCATATCCCTTGCAAATCCATGTTTCCTCATCGGATAGGTTTCCCCTTGGAAACGATATTTCCCTTCTTTCAGCATACCGATGAACGGGAACAGAACAGGCGATGTCTTTCCCCAATATGCCGGATCGCCGCACCACATATACTCCGTTCCTTTTTCCACGCTGCGCAGAGACTTCAGTTCCGCGCCGTGGCTGTCAATGGATGCCGTAATTTCTCCGTTGCTGATTTCACAAATTGCCATACCTTTTCTCCTTCTGTCTCAGTTTTCCCTTCCGGGCAGTGAACCCCTCTACTTCTTATCAGGTACCTCCACCGCTTCTACCTCCAAAGCTTCCATGGTTTCCGCCACGGCTCTGACGGTTTTCGATACACGGGAGATAATCCATATATCGGAAATCCCGTCATAGATAAGCATTACCCCGATCAGCACAATCATCGTGTTCACTGCCTCGAACGGATTATATATAAGCAGTGCGCCAAAGCCTATCGTTACGATACCAAGCAGCAGCGCCACCCACCACTTATCGTATTTCTCCTTGTACAGTTCCGCTGCCTGCAGCACGTTATGCCCTCCGTGCACCGCAATAATTGCCCCGATTACCACCGGAATAATGCGCATAAGCACACTAGGGTCAAAGATAATCCATCCGCCCAGTACCAGCAGCACAATTCCTGCCAGCATATTGATTTGGGACAGAAGCGACCCATCCTTTCTGACAAAGAATGTAATCAGATTTGCCGCGCCTGTCAAAGCCAGCACACATCCAAACCCGATACACACCAACTTGGAAGAAATATCCGGCCACACCACAAGGGTAATCCCGAACAGCACGCACAGCACGGCTGATATCAGATAATTGGCTCTCAAGGATTTAAAAAAACGATACATTCCGCTCACTCCTTACTAATTATAAAAAAACTTAAGCCAATTATACCATAAAACGGAAAGTTTTCAATATTTATATCGTAAACTCCACGGAAATCAATTTTCGATTCCGTGTTTGGACAGCTGCTTAAGCCAAAAAAGAGAAACCCCCCATATCAGTTCTGCCGCAGCTAAAACTGTTTCATTTTAAAAGACCCCTTGCCCCCGGCTTCATTTCATGCTGCCGGCGGCAAAAGGTCTTTCACGCGTCCTTTCCTTACCCCACCTTATATCCGGTTCCCCATACAACTTTCAGATAATGCGGCTCCTTCGGGTTTCTTTCGATTTTTTCCCTGATATGTCTGATATGTACAGCAATCGTATTGTCTGCCCCGATTGCCTGCATGTTCCAGATAGACTCATAAATCTGACCGATGGAAAGCACCTTCCCCCGTTCTTTTACCAACAGTCTCAGAATTTTATATTCAATCGGGGTCAGGCTGACCTCTTTCCCCGCTACCGTCACTTTCCGCAGCACATCGTCAATCACCAGTTCATCCACCCGGTATATGCGGTCAATGTTATCCCGCATATTGGCCAGCTGAGTATAGCGCCTGAACTGACAATTGATTCTGGCCATAAACTCCAACGGATGGTAAGGATTGATGACATAATCATCCGCCCCGGCATTGAGTGCCGCTATTTTCATCCGCTCCGTATCATTTGCCGACAGCACGATAATCGGCATTTTGTCCGCTTTCCGTATTTCTTTTAAATGTTCCACCCCATCGTTTTTCGGGAAGTCTATATCCATGACCACCAGATGGACATCCTTTTCCCCGACCCTTGCCACTACGTCCTTCAGTTCCTTTGCCACCAGAACCTGATACCCATCCTGTGCCAGAAAAATTTTCAGCACCTTGGTTTCATTCTGGTTGTAAATCAGTACATTTTTCATTTTGGTTTCCTCCTCTCAAAAAACCCACGGTCCTTCCGCCGTTATCTCCCTACTCATATATACTCAAATCGATACTGTCCATAATCCTCTTGGCATCCGCCTCCGTATAACCAAGAAAATCAATAAATGCTTCATAACTCCCTACCGTTATTGCCGCATGTATCTGCAGTTCCCCTTCTCCTTCCCCCTTTGCCGAATCTACCAACGTGTAAGTATACCCCTGCGAAGTAGTGTAACTCCGTTCATTGCATACGCCTCCCGGAAATACCTTGGTCGATGTATGCCCCTCTGTATCGGCATAATCCGTGCGTTCCAGCCAAAGCACCTTGCCGTCCAGATCATATCGCACCATAGCCCAGTCCCCGCAGACCATAATTTCGGTAGATGCAATAGGATGCCCTATACTTATAGACGGCTGCGGAAAGATAATATCTTCATTTTTCTCAAATTCTTCCCATGAATCATAATTTTTTACCGGTATCGCTTCCACGGAACACAGATCATCTTCCAAACATTCCTGCGTTTCTGCCGTTTTCTGCCATTCCGTCTCTTTTTCGGCAGTTTCCGTTTCCTCCGCCGTTCCTGCTAAAGCCTCCGGCATTCCCCCTTCTGCCGATTCCGTACCGGCCGCCTTCCCTTCTTCCGTCGCCCCCATGCCGGACATCCATTCTTCCTCCGATGTCCCGGCATCGGAGGCTTTCCCTTTTTTCAGAGTCTCCGTACCGGAGTCCCTTCCTTCCGCCTCCAACCCCGCATCGCCGTACTGTATGTCTTTGACCAGCGTAGCTTCCTCCATGCCGGCCGTCTCAGACACCTTCCCTGCATGGATTCCTTCCTCCGGCATAGCCGCCGCAGGGCACGCCGCGCCGGCAGATACTTCCGCCTCCCCCAGTGCCAGGCCCACCTCTTCTCCTGTCACATAAACCGTACTGCCTTCTGCCTCGTTTCTGGCCATGGTAGCCGCGTCTCCCGATTCAAACCCCCATTCACTCACCCTTATTACATTCCCGATATACTCCGCCGCCTTTACCGTACCGAAGCCGCATAAAAAAATAACACATACTGCGGAAAATGTAGTCGCTGTCATCCGCTGTACTTTCTTTCTCATCCGCTTTCTATGCCTGCCCTCATCCATAACGGAAAGAGCATCAATATGGATTTCTTTCATGCCCAGCGTATCCATATCCTGTACGGCCGATTGATATTCACTTCTAAAATCATTCATACTGATACTCCTCCTTTAAGTTTTTCCTTAACATCTCCCGTCCCCTAGTCAGTTGGGAAGTCACTGTGGATTCCTTACGTTCCGTAGCCTCGGCGATTTCCCTGACGCTCATCTGCTGATAATAAAACAAATGGATTACTTCCCTATATTTTCTCGGCAGCTTCACCACCGCCTCCATAATCTCCCGGCTCTGTTCTTTCTGCAAAACACTTTTTTCCATGCTGCCCGAATATGATTTCTCTGCCAATTTCCCCTCCGGCATATCCTCCCTATGACGATACCATGCAGAACGCCATATTTTCCGACAGCCGTTCAGAGTCACCTTTATCAGCCATGCTCTCTCATGCTCTGCCGATTCAAACTCTTTCCTTCCCTTAATATACTGATAAAATGTCTCCTGCACTACATCTTCTGCGTCCTGATTATTCCTTAGCTGCAAAAATGCAATCCTGTAAAGCATATCACTGTACAAATCTATTTTCCGCTGCAGCATCTCCATTTCATAGGACCCGGTAATCTCCTCCTGTGCCCTTCTGTTTTTCTTTTCCATATGTATCGTTTCCCATTATTCTTCCATTCACTATGCCTATATTCCTATTCCCGGCGTTGCGTTTTCCATCCTGTAGCTTCATAAATACTGTCTCTTTCCCCATACCATTCCGATTCCGAAAGCGGTTAAGCCTTCCGCCTGTCATCCGGAAAAACTTCACCGCTCTCTCATATACTAATATCCCATACAAAACCAAATTACTGCAAAAAAAATTCTTATTTTTTTCTTATTTTTTTCTTATTTTTCTAAAGGTCCTCTCCCTATGTGCGGACTCCCATGTCTGCCATCTGTTTCATTGCGCCGCCTGCACTGTTCTCCTGCGCCTTTCCCGTGGAAATCCCACAGCTTTATGCCCTGCTTCCGCTGACAGTTCTATATTATTAGACGTATACATACCCGAAAAAGTTTCATGCATCCGAAAAAACAGCAAAATATAATGCACGGCTGTATAAAAAATTATACAGCCGTGCATTCCGTCTTACCTATACTATGCTCCGGAGTGTGTCTGGAAATTTGTTCCTTTGGCATCATCCCCTGATTTTCTGCCTCTGCACCTCCTGCCATTTCTTCCTGAATGCTTCCCATTCCACATACGCAATCCACCCAAAGGCCGCCCCGACACAATTCAGCAGTATGTCATCCACATCAAAGGCACCAAACGCACTGAACAGCTGGAATACCTCGATTCCCACCACAAAAAGGAAAGCATTTACCAGCAATGCCATAAAATGCCTGCACCTTGGCTGTATATACGGCAGCAGGAAGCCGAACGGAATAAATACCACCACATTGCCCACCAGATTTTCAAAGCTGTTGAGCATATAAGAATATTTGATATACATTTTAATGGTTTTAAAAAGAGTGAAATTTGCCGTATCCAAACCTTCCAAAATCACGTCTTTCTCCCAACCGGCCATGATAGCCTGCAGTTCTGCCCATGGATACTTGAAAATAATTACCTTTACGACTACTGCAATATATATAAAAAACACAATCTTCATGCGTTTCATTCTGTTCACGAATAACGAACCTCCACCAGAGTCAATCCCTTGGCAGGAACGAGGAAGCCGGCATCCTCCCGCGTTCCTGCCGCCAACAGTTCTTCTGCCTGCGCCGCGTCTCTTTTGTGCATCCCTGTCTCCAACAGGGTTCCTGTCATAATGCGTGCCATATGATACAGAAAACCATTTCCCCGGAATGTGAAACGCACTTCATCCCCGATTCTTTCCACATCTATGGATTCCATCGTGCGAACCGTAGCCTTTTTGCTTCTCTTATTGGAAGTGAATGCCTTGAAATTATGGGTTCCGCACAGCAGCCCGGCGGCCTGACGCATCGCTTCCATGTCCAGCGGCTCCGCCATCTGGTAAACATATCTCCTATCAAATATATGTGGCACATCACTGTTTAAAACCCGATAGCAATAAGTTTTCCCGATAGCATTCAGCCGGCTGTGGAAACGGGGCGACACTTCCGATGCTTTCACTACCGCAATGTCCTCCGGCAGATACCGATTCATATATTCCATAATCTCTTCCGGCGTACGTTCCGTTTCCAAATGAAAGTTAGCCACCTGCCCCAAAGCATGCACTCCGGCATCTGTCCTGCCGGCGCCGTCTACCTCCACCTTACTGCCGCACATCTTCGTCAGCAGTGCTTCCAGTTTCCCCTGAATGGTATTCTCTGTGCTGACCTGTCTCTGCCAGCCACGGTATCTCGTTCCTTCATATTGAAGTATTACTTTTATGTTACGCAATTATGCGACCCTCCATGGATTTTCTTTTCCTTCCAGGAACAGCTTACATCCTCTCAGGGAATCCCTGACCACCGTTTCCACACAGTCATCCGTATAAAATGCCATATGATGAGTTACCGTCACATTGGGAAAACCGCGCAGAATGGCCAATTCCCTGTTTGTCAGCGTATCCGATTTCCTATCATAATAGTATAGCCCGAACTCATTTTCCACCACATCCAGCCCGGCCGCACCGATTTTCCCCGACTCAAGCCCGGCAATCAATGCCTGTGAGTCAATCAGCCCGCCCCGTGCCGTATTGACAATGACCACGCCGTCTTTCATCTTCGCAATGCTTTCCCTGCCGATCATATGGCGGTTTTCTTCCGTCAGCGGCGCATGCAGGCTGATCACGTCCGCTTTCTCCCACATTTGCTCCAAGGTTACATATTCCGCATATTTTTTAACTTCTTCCTTTTGGAAAATATCATAAGCCATCAGCCCGCAGCCAAACCCGGACAGATTTCTCAGAACCGTCTCGCCGATACGGCCTGTCCCGATGACTCCCACGGTCAAATCCTTCAGTTCCCTGCCCTGTATTCCCTGCAGGGTATAGTCCTGTATGTTTGTCCTTTCTATGATCCGCTTCATCTTCCGGATGGACATTAAAATCAGCATAACCGCATAATCCGCCACTCCGTGAGGACCGTAAGGAGCATTTGCCACCGTAATCCCCAATTCCTTTGCCGCCTCCATGTCAATATGGTCATATCCGATGGTCCGTGTTACCAAATAATCCATGCCGTTCTCCCGCAAGGCAGCCAACAGTTCCCTTGTCATCTTGGATGTCAGGATATCCACACACCGGCTTCCTTTTGCCAGTTCCAGATTCCCCATGTCCGGCGCATCCGGGCACAATGTCAAATCCAGCCCCAGTTCCTCCCCATATTTTATAAATAAAGCTTTCTCGTCAAACTCCCGGCAATTATATACCGTCACCTTCATACCGCTCACCCCTTCTTTCCGTTCCTCCTGCCGCGCCGCTCTTTATATTCTTCCAGCCCGGTCATATCTTCTTCTTCCAGCCTGCGGAAATTATTGATGCCCGCAAACAATATTTTCAGGCTGTTTATCGTCGTGTCAAACACACCCTCCTCATACATATTGGACAGAATAATCCCGATGGGCACCGCAACGATCATCCCAAATACCCCTGCAGCCTTATATCCGATAAATAATAAGAACAAGGTAGGAATCGGGGGGACGCCGATGGAATCCCCCACAATCTTCGGCTGGATAATCTGCCGTGCCAGCTGCCCGCCACACCAGATAATCAGCAGCCCTACCGCCATTTTGTAATCCGAACTGAGTATTTTTATTACCGCCCAGGGCAGCAGTACCGTCCCCGTGCCAAAAACCGGCAGAAAATCCAATACGGCTATGCCCAGTGCAATCAGCAGCGCGTAGTCCACCTTCAGAACCGTAAAACCGGCCACCAGCAAAAGATACATCCAAATCTCTATTTTCAGCTGTGCCTTAAAATATCCTCCCACTGCACGCTTAAAGCTTCTTGCCATCATATCCCAATGGTAAACGATGGACTCCGGCATATGGCTTTTCACATGCACCGACATATACTCCCGTTCCGCCACGAAAAAATAAGCAGACAGCAGGCACATAATGATTCCTACGATTATGGTTGGCACATTCTTTGCAAAATTACCTACGGCCTCTATCGTAGGCGTTCCTGCCTGCCCTACCAATTCTCCCAAGAAGCCTTCCATCTGGTCGCCGATATCCGCTATCGCGCTCCGGATATTCTCCGGGAAGCGGCTGTACAGTACATCCAGATTTTTCCCTATGGTACGGAAATCCTCCTCCGCGCTGTTCCACATTTCCGGCAGTCCTTTCACCAGCCCTGCCGCTTCCTGCGCAATTTTAGACCCGATCAGGTATCCCGCCAGTACTACTAAGGCTATGACAGCTATGATTACAAATGCTGTCCCTGCCTTCCTCCTTATTTTCAGCTTTTCTTCAAAGAAACGCACCAAAGGATTGGCAATCATGGCAATGATCCATCCAATGACAAAAGGCATGAAAAACACAAGGACTTTCGGTACAAGAAATACAGACAGCAAAAGGATCACCACTGCTATCCCTAAATTTATGAAAACCTTAAAATACGTTCTTGCCGACGTTTTCACAAAGAACACCTCCCATTTCCTTTCCACCGCCCCCGCCACTGCCGCAATATCCTCTTGCGCCGGATGAATCCTGCCGCGCACAGTTCGCATTCCTTCACCGGACAGAACACTATTTCTGTTCCAGATATTCGTCCAGCAGCGCGTATATTTCTTCCCTGCCTTCCTTAGTGAGCGCGGAATAAGGAATAACCACCGTTTCCGGCTTTACGTTCAGGCCTTCCCGTATCATATGGATATGCTTTTCCAACTGACTCTTTTTTATTTTATCAGCTTTCGTGGCAATGATGACAGGAAAAAACCCCTGCGCCAAAATCCATTCATACATCAGCCTGTCATTTGCGGAAGGCTCATGACGTATATCTATCAAGAGAAATACTGCCTGAAGCTGTCTGCTTGTATGCAGATATCGCTCCACCATCTTCCCCCATTGCGCCTTTACTTTCTCATTGGCAGTGGTATAGCCATACCCGGGCAGATCCACAAAATATAGTTCATCATTAATATTATAATAATTGATTGTCTGCGTCTTTCCCGGCTTGGCACTGGTCCTCGCCAAGGATTTCCGGTTCATCAGCCCGTTGATCAGGGAAGATTTCCCCACATTGCTTTTCCCCGCAAAGGCAAATTCCATATGGGGGTTGTTCGGAAACTTACTGGTGATGCCGCATACCGTTTCCAAATTCACATTTTTAATTACCATCCTCTATTACCGTCTTTTTCCCTTTCCTGTTTCCTTTGGCCTTCTCCCCTTTGCCGGAAGCTTTCTCTTCCTTATCGTTCACCGCTTTCCCCTCTGCCGGTAGTTCGGTGAACGCATAGGCCAGTACATCGTCCATTGTCTCCACAAACCGGATATCCAGCCCTGCCTTGATTTCCCCTGATATTTCTTCTATATCCTTTTCGTTTTTCTTGGGCACCAATACTGTCTTAATGCCGGCAGTCTTGGCGGCCAAAGTCTTCTCTTTCAGCCCGCCGATAGGAAGCACCCTGCCCCGCAGCGTAATTTCCCCGGTCATTGCCACATCCGCCCTGACCGGTATCTCCGTCATGGCGGAAAGCAGGGCAGTCGCCATAGTAATGCCGGCACTGGGGCCGTCCTTAGGCACCGCGCCCTCCGGAATATGAATATGAAAATCGTTTTTACGGAACATTTCCTGTGGTATCTTGTATTTCTTGCTGACCGAACGCACATAACTCATGCCGGTGATAGCGGATTCTTTCATTACGTCGCCCAACTGCCCGGTCAGTTCCACCTCTCCCTTGCCGGGCATCCGGTTCACTTCCACCTGCAGAGTATCGCCCCCTACGCTCGTCCAGGCCAGACCCCTGACAATTCCTACTTCGTCCCTCTCATTGGCTTTCTCCGTACGGTATTTCTCTTTCCCCAGATATTTCTCCAGATTGGAGGAAGTCACCTTCACGCCTGTCTTCCCGTCTGTCAGTATTTCTTTTGCCGCCTTACGGCAAATGCCCCCTATCTTACGCTCCAGTTCACGGACTCCCGCTTCCCTTGTGTAGGACTCGATAATTTTCTTCAGCGCACCGTCGCTGATGGAAAGCTGTCCCTCTTCCAAACCGTTTTTTCTATACTGCTTTTCCGTCAGATGCTCCTTGGCAATATGAAACTTCTCATTGGCCGTATAGCTGGTGACCTCAATCAGTTCCATTCTGTCAAGCAGCGGCCGAGGAATGGTTTCCGTGGAATTTGCCGTAGCAATGAAAAGCACTTCCGATAAGTCAATGGGAAGTTCCACATAATGATCCCTGAACTTGACATTCTGCTCACTGTCCAACACTTCCAAAAGCGCGGAAGCCGTATCCCCTTTATAATCACTGCTCATTTTGTCGATTTCATCCAAAAGCATCAGCGGATTCTTCACGCCCGCCTGTTTCAGCCCTGCCACAATGCGTCCGGGCATAGCTCCCACATAAGTCTTCCTGTGTCCCCTGATTTCCGCTTCATCCCTTACGCCGCCCAGACTGATGCGGACATATTTTTTATCCATGGCCTCTGCCACGCTCTTGGCGATGGATGTTTTTCCCGTCCCGGGAGGTCCCACCAGGCAGATGATAGGGGATTGCCCCTGTTTCGTCAGGCAGCGCACAGCCAACGCCTCCAGCACCCGCTCCTTTACCTGTTTCAGACCGTAATGATCCCGTTCCAATACCTCTTCCGCCTTTAAGATATCCGTGTTATCCTTGGATTTTCTGTCCCAAGGCAATTCCAGCAGCGTTTCGATATATCCCCGTTCCACCGCACTTTCCGAACTGCTCTGGGGCAGGCTCTTGAAACGGGAAATCTCTTTCTTTATCTTTTCTTTTACCTCTTTGCCGGCTTCCAGCTTCTCCAAATCCTGCCCGAACTGCTCCGCATCGGAAAACGAATTATCCTCCCCCAGTTCCTCCCGGATAAACTGCAGCTGTTCCCGCAGCATATATTCCCTTTGGTGTTTATCCACTCTGCCCTTGATCTTTTCCGACAGTTCCCTGCGGATGCCCGCCACCTCAATCTCCCGGGACAGGATGTCCGCCAGTACCTGATAACGTTCTTCCGGGTCCAGAGCCGACAGGACACTCTGTTTGCTTTCAAAATGCAAAGGCATATTAATGACAATCTGATCCAGCAACCGCCCTAAATCATAAATATCCTGAATATGTCTCTCCAATGCCGCGCCGTTCTTCGGATAATACAATGCATAACCGGCAAACAGTTCCTTCATCTGCCGGACCATGGCCTCTTCCTGCACGCTGCCCCGCAGATGGGAAGGTTCTTCGATTTCCTCCACCTCCCCTTCCAGATATTCCTCCTTCTCCGTAAAGGAAATCAGTTCTCCCCGTGACACGCCTTCCACCATGACCCGTACAATATTTTTCGGCATTTTAATGACCTGTTTTACCAAAGCAATTGTCCCAATATGGTATACTTTCTCAAAATCCGGTTCCTCATCCTCCATCTGTTTCTGGGTCACTAAAAAAACCCTTTGGCTCTCCACCATAGCCTGCTCCACCGCCGCAATGGATTTTCCCCTGCTCAGGTCAAAGTGGATAATCATCTGCGGCAAAATAGTCATTCCCCGTAATGCCACTGCGGGCATACATCTCTTTACTCTTACATCATCCATTCTCGTCACCATGCGCAAAACGCCGCCATATCCGGCGGCGTTTTGCTCTGTCAGCAGGCATTGCCCATGGCCTTCGGATACTTACATCGCTTCCATGGCTTTCTCCTGCTGCATGCTTCCTTTCACAGTTTCCATTTATCAAAGTCTCTTCTATCCTTGTTCCTTTCGGCTTTTTTCTATCTGGCCGGGCGCATTGCTTCCCTGCGTATGACCAAAGGCTCGCTGTTTCCTTCCACAGCCTCCTTTGTCACCACACATTCCACTATGGATTCATCGGAAGGAATCTGATACATCACGTCCATCATTGCTTTTTCCATAATGGAACGCAGCCCTCTTGCCCCGGTCTTACGCTCAAACGCTTTATCCGCAATAGCGGCAATGGCATCCTCTTCAAAGGTAAGCTTTACGTTGTCAAAGCCAAACAGCTTCTGGTACTGCTTCACTAACGCATTCTTCGGCTCTTTCAATATGCGCACTAAAGCTTCCCTGTCCAGACCCTGTAAAGTCACATTGATCGGCACACGTCCTATAAACTCCGGAATCAGCCCAAACTTCATTAAATCCTGAGGAGTCACTTCCTTCAGCAATTCTCCGATGTCCTTATTGCTCTTTGCCTTAATTTCCGTGTTAAAACCGATAGCGCTGCGGTCCAGACGTGATTCCACAATCTTCTCCAGCCCGTCAAAAGCCCCTCCGCAGATAAACAGAATGTTGGTAGTATCTATCTGAATCAGTTCCTGATGGGGATGCTTCCTCCCACCCTGAGGCGGCACGCTGGCTACAGTCCCTTCCACAATCTTCAGAAGTGCCTGCTGCACGCCTTCCCCGGATACATCCCGGGTAATGGATACGTTTTCACCCTTTTTCGTGATTTTGTCTATTTCATCAATATATACAATCCCGTACTGTGCCCGCTCTACGTCATACTCCGCCGCCTGTATCAGCTTCAGCAGAATATTCTCCACATCTTCACCCACATAACCTGCTTCTGTCAGCGTAGTTGCATCGGCAATGGCAAACGGTACATTAATAATCTTGGCAAGGGTCTGTGCCAGAAAAGTCTTCCCGGAACCGGTAGGCCCTATCAGCATAATATTGCTCTTCTGCAGTTCCACATCGTCCACGTCTCTCGGAGCCGTGACACGTTTGTAATGATTATATACGGAAACGGCCAGAACTTTCTTCGCTTCATCCTGCCCGATGACATAATCATCCAGAAATTCTTTGATTTCAGCCGGCTTTAACAGATTAATGTCCAATACTTCCTCAAAAGATTCGTCCTCATACTCTTCTTCTATGATATCCTCACAGATATCAACACACTCATCACAGATATATACTCCTGCCGGCCCCGCAATCAGTTTCTTTACCTGACTCTGGGGCTTATTGCAGAAAGAACATCTGATATCATCGGAATTTTTCCCTGCCATTTCTTCTCCCTGCCTCCATGCCGCTATTTCCCGAAGCTTGCATGGTTTTCAATAATTTTGTCAATCAGACCATAGTTCAATGCTTCTTCGGCGGTCTTCCAGTTATCCCTTTCCGTATCCGCCATAATCACTTCAAAATCCTGCCCTGTATTCTGCGCCATAATCCGTGCCATCTTTTCCTTTGTGGCAAGAATATGCCTTGCGGTAATCTCGATCTCCGTCGCCTGTCCCTGTGCGCCTCCTGCAGGCTGGTGAATCATAATCTCCGCATTGGGCAGTGCAAACCTTTTCCCTTTTGCGCCGCCTGCCAGAAGGAATGCGCCCATGCTCGCAGCCATGCCGATGCAGACCGTAGACACATCGCATTTGATGAAATTCATCGTATCATAAATAGCCATCCCTGCGGTTATCACGCCGCCGGGGCTATTGATATACAGATGGACATCCTTCTCCGGATCCTCCGACTCGAGAAACAGAAGCTGCGCCACCACTATGCTTGCGGAAACATCATTGACTTCCTCTCCCAAAAAGATAATCCTGTCTTTCAAAAGCCTTGAATAAATATCATAAGACCTTTCGCCCCTGCTCGTCTGCTCAACGACATAAGGTATTAAACTCATACTCATTCCTCCTTGCCCGGACCATTCCTGCTTCCCTTTTATTGTTCTGCCGCGTTGTCCCTTACAAACTCAACGGCCTTCTGAATGGCAATGTCCGCCATCAGATCTTTCTTCCCGTTCTCATTGAACATCTCGCGTACCTTATCCGGCTCAGTCTGGTACATTTCAGCCATTCTCTCTATTTCCTTTGTATAATCTTCTTCGGATGCCACTATATTTTCCTTTTCGGCCACCGCTTCCAGAACCAGCCTGGATTTAATGCGTTTTTCCGCCTGTGCCTTTGTCTGGTCAAACAGCATGTCATAGTTGCTGCCCGTAAACTGATAATACTGTTCCAGTGTCAGGCCCTGCATGCGTATTCTCTGAGCAAATTCATCCACCATCTGTCTCTGCTGTGTCTCAATCATCGGCTCCGGCAGTTCCATGTCGGAATCGTTTATGATCGCGTCAATAACCGCATCTTCCTTCTGGCTCTTTGCTTCCGCTTCCTTCTTCTCTGCCAGATTTTTCCTGATGTCTTCCCTATACTCAGCCAGCGTCTCAAACTCGGAAACCTCGCCTGCAAACTCATCGTCCAGCTCAGGCAGTTCTTTTTCCTTTATTTCCTTTATTGTGCATTTAAATACTGCTGCCTTGCCTTTCAGTTCTTCCGCATGGTAATCCTCAGGGAACGTAACATTGACTTCCGTTTCCTTCCCGATCTCTGCGCCGATTAACTGCTCTTCAAATCCGGGGATAAATGCGCCGGAACCAATCGTCAGGGAATAGTCCTCGCCTTTTCCTCCCTCAAACGCTTCGCCGTCCACAAAACCTTCAAAATCAAGCACTGTCATATCGCCGTCTTTGACCGCCCTGTCTTCCACCACGATATTCCTTGCATTTCTCTGACGTTCTTCTTCTATTCTGGCATCCACTTCCTCATCGGTCACTTCCGTATTGATTTTATCCACTTTCACGCCTTTGTACTTTCCGAGTCTCACTTCCGGCTTCAGAGCCACTTCCGCCGTGAAAATGAAAGGCTGTCCCGCCTCTACCTGTACTACGTCAATTTTGGGGGAGGAAACGATGTCTTCCTCACATTCGTCCAAAGCTTTCGCATATGCCTCGGGAAGCAAGTCATTGACTGCATCTTCGTAAAATACTTCCTTGCCGTACATTCTTTCTATCATCTGACGGGGCACCTTGCCCTTCCGGAATCCCGGAACGCTGATTTTCTTCTTATTTTTCTGGTATGCTTTCTCGATAGCTTTCTCCAGTTCTTCCGGAGCCACCTCAATCGTCAGCTTCGCCATGTTCTTTTCTAATTTTTCCACCTGTAAACTCATTTTAACAGTTTCCTCCTTATTTTAACCATCTATCCGCTGATTTTTACAAAAAAAATATACAATCACAGTCATTATGCGATTATAGCACATTGCAAAGGAAAATGCCAGCTTTTTCTTCTTAATTTTCACGCCAAATGTAACAGTTCAGCCTGAATGTTGTGTTGAGAGGGGGACGCACGGGAGGGATTTTTTTGCGGGACGGCGGCAGCGGGAGCGCCTGTCCCGGTTTTCCGTGCACTTTTTCCGGCTGGGAGTTTCTAAGCAGAATGGTATAAGTTTTCTCAGGCGGCGGGACGCCCTCAAGCGGCATCCATGCCGCATCGGGC
>CAJUIM010000041.1 GCA_910586275.1 uncultured Lachnospiraceae bacterium
CCGTCCCGCAAAAAAATCCCTCCCGTGCGTCCGCCTCTCAACACAACATTCAAGCCGAACTGTTACGAAATCAGTTTTCGGATCTGCGCATAAAAGAAAAGCCGCCTAAACGGCGGCTTCATAGCAATTAACCCATTTTTATTTATTTTTCTTCGCTTCCTTCTTTGCCGCCTTAATGTCCGTAATGCCGTTGGCCCCATTCACATCCTGCATCAGTGACTGAGCGAACTGCGCAAAAGCCTCCGCCTCCTCTTTTTGCTGAATATTGACCGGATGGTACATATCATCCTTCGTATTGCTCTCTGCCACATACAAAGTAAGGATCTCTTTTCTGTCCTTGTCAAACAATACGGTATAGCCCTTCTTCGCATCTACCATGCCGAGGTTTTCCTTTCCGAAATGAATCGGCGCACTGTGCCCTATTTCCCTTCCCTCAAAGGACAGAGGAACCAGATATAAATCCCCCGGCCGAAACGCCACCGCATAATACCAGTATTTTGTAGTGGTAGTCACCGTTCTGCCCCCACCGCCTACGGTAAGTTCTTCCCGCGTGCCGTAAGCCGCCGTATAAGATTCCCCGCCGGGAACTACCTGCCTTACGATATCCTTGATTTTCTGCTTTTCTGCACTGTTTGCCCCCTTTTTTTCATCTATGGACATTTTGATATATACAATCACAAACAAAACGACTACCGCCGCCACTCCGATGATAATATATGTAGTCATAATAAAACGCTCTCCTTTCTTCCGGCTCTCTCCATAGTCATGCCCCGCACCC
The DNA here is from genome assembly GCA_910586275.1 of uncultured Lachnospiraceae bacterium. Taxonomy (GTDB): domain Bacteria; phylum Bacillota; class Clostridia; order Lachnospirales; family Lachnospiraceae; genus Kineothrix. The sequence continues at coordinate 779 of CAJUIM010000041.1, forward strand.
GGCCCTTCGTGTCACCTCCCTCTGCACCGTCCCCTTTGCTTCCGCATCTGCTCTGTTACAGTTTCCGTCTGCGGGTGAAACCAAAGCTTTGTTTTTCCACAATGGCATTGTGTTTTTCCTTGTTTCTCACACAAATATCGGAGGATTCCTCCCGGCTTTTTATATTCCGTGCAGATTTGGAAATTTTCTTGCAGAATTGGAAACAGCGCAGTTTCTCCCAATGCCATTTCATTATGCCGCAGCCCGAAGCGCATCCGGAAAAAAGCATCATTGCCGAAATGAGCCGCAGTTTATTGATGCGGTTCCGTCTGCGGATTATCCAGCAAAACGGAAAACAGGAATCCTTCCCCGCCGAAATCAACGGCATACCTCCCGCCATACTTTTCCACTGTTTCAGCCACGTTCCGGATACCTATCCCATGTTCCTGCGCATCTATGGTTTTTGTCGTGAGAAATACCCCGTTCTCCACCACCGGCATGGATGCCATGCTGTTTTTCACGGAAAGCACTATTTGCTCCCCTTCCAATACGAACTTAAGCTTTATGATTTTCTCTTCCGCATGCCCGCAGGCCTCCATGGCATTATTCAGCAGATTGGAAAGAATCAGCACAATATCCTCATCGCAGAGCCGCAAGCCCGACAAGTCATTTACCTTTAGGGCAAATGCAATGCCTTTCCCCGTTGCTTCCCGGTATTTCGCATTCAGCACCGCATTCACTATCACATGGTTCGTGTCAATGGCGTCCAAGCCGGACTGCAGGGCAGCATCTGCCTTTTCCACATAAGCCAGCAGTTCCTCATGCTGCCCTCCGGCCGCCAATGCATGGATAACCGCCATCTGATTTTTAAATTCATGGGTTCTTTTTCTCTGGCAGTCCAGGTTTTCGGATATGGAGCGGTACATCTTGGTTTCATATTTCACACGCTGGCGGAAAGCCCGGTCCTCTCTCTGCTTTATTTCCCTCCTCATTATCTCATCGATCAGACAGTATACCACATAGTCCACTGCCAAAACCGCCAAAGCCAAACATAGAAAAGAGCCGTCATAAAACCGGGTTTTTGCCGCCATCCCCGAAAATGTGACAAGCGTAATGAAAGTGCTGAGAAAAAGAATACGCCACTCTTTTTCCGTAAGCACATAAAACGCCTTTCCCTTCATTATTTTCCCTATCAGCAAAATACCGGCAAACAGCAGCACGCTGCCCGCCAGTACCGTAAAGCCATGTTCCGCCCAACCCGGCATCTGCCTGAAATACCTATCATGCAAAGGCAAAAACCGTTCCGCGGCAATCCTGGCCAGATATTCCGCAATAGCATCCAGCCCCCAGAAAAACATAGACAGCACTAACGCCGTCAGATAACGGACCCGGAACACATAAAACATAAGCAGCGAAGCAGTCAGGTTTACCGCCATAATCCCGATATAGTACCGCTCCTGCAGGCCGTATCCGATCAGCGTGCACAAAAGAGCCTGAACCCCCATAGCCGCCCCTATCCTCCGGCGGTTCCTTCCGTTCCGCACGCCGGCAAAGAAACGGAAAAATAAAACACAGCAAAATGCTTCCCATGCATTTACGGCTGCTCCCGTATACCCTGCCATTACAGTTCCCCCTTCCATCTTATGTATGCCCTCTCCATATCCTTATAATATTTCTTGGAAATATTAAGCAATATTCCGTTTTCCAAAGAAGCGGTATATCTCTCCACCTTTACCACATACCTGATATTTACGAGAAAACTCTGGTGGATACGGAAAAAACCGTATGGCTCCAGTTCCTGCGCCACTCCGTCCAGCCTGCCGTATTTGTGATATTCCTGTATCCCGTCCTCCATAGCAAAAAACAGCACTTTGTGCAGCCTGCTTTCCACATAAAGAAGAGCATCCACCGGAATGCTCTTCCTGCCGTTCAGAAGATTGATTTCATATGTCTTTTTTTCGGAAGCCATCCGTGCAGTGACTGCATCCAGACATTCTTTCAGTGCATTTTCCAGCCCGCCGTCTTCCTTCAGCAGATAACGTGCCGCATTTACCTTATACCCTTCCAGCGCATAAGTGATATATGCCGTCACGAATACAATATGTACTTTGGCAGATGCCTGCCGTATGCGCCGGGCTGTCTCCAGCCCGTCCATCTCTTCCATATTGATATCAAGGAATATAATGTCGTACTGCATCGGCACATCGGCTGCATGCAGCATTTCCTTTCCGGAGGGATATACGTCAATGGTGCATCCATACTTCCTTTTCTTCATGTATTCCCCCACCAGCTTTTCTTCCCTCATCCGGAAGTATTCTTCATCATCACATATGGCGATATGAATCATCCTAATTGTCTCCTCACTGTCCGGTCAGCGCTTCCCCTATGCGCTCACCGTCCACATTCTGCGGTTCATATTTTACCACAGAACCAATTAGCTGTCATTCCTTTATGGGCAAAATTTCTGTTGCTTCCAAAAGCACATTACCGTTCACATGCCAATGCCCCTCCGTTGACCCGCTTATTTTTCATGCTGCATCAGTACATTGCTGTCATGACCTTTATATATTCTTCCGTCTTATCCCGCATCATATGCAGGCCCGTCTTTAGGTTTTCCAGCGGAAACCTATGAGAAATCAACGCCTCAGGGAATACCGTTCCCTGTCCCAGCCTGTCCAGGACATAATGCCAGTCGTCCGCCGGTTCATGGGCAAAAGCAGAATTCCATGTACCTGTCAGAGTAAGCTGGTTCCGTAAAATCTTCCAATATACCGGCTTCAGAAGAGTCATATCCGAGCCGGGATTGCCTACCAGACAGATTTTTCCCCCGGGAGCAGCCAGCCTCACTGCCTGCTCCAAAGTCTCGTTCCGCCCCACACATTCAAAAAACACGTCCGCCCCCTTGCCTGCCGTCCGTTCCATCAGCCACCTTTCCGCATCCTGTGTTTTACTGTCACAATAGCAGTCTGCCGGCAACCCTGTTTTTAAAACCGTCTGCCTTTGCAGTTCTTTGTTCCCTATCGCAAATATATCCCTTATTCCCGCCTCCTGCAGAAACAGAACGAGCAGCATCCCTATCGTTCCCAAACCACAGACCGCCGCCTTATCTCCCGCCGCAGCGCCTGCCCGCCTTATGGCATGGACAGCTACGGCCATAGGCTCCAGCATGGCCGCTGTCTCCATGGATACATAAGCGGGCAGTTCCGCCAGATTTCCCACAGGAACCGCCGCATATTCCGCAAAGCCTCCGTTCTGGCGGGAACCTAAGTAACCGTAATTCCGGCACATTTCATACCGATGTTCCCGGCAGGGATTGCAGCTGCCGCAAGGCATCAGCGGAAAGACTCCTACCCGTTTCCCGTTCCATTCCCTCCCGACACCCGGCCCGGTCTTTTCTACGATGCCCGAAAATTCATGCCCCGGAATCAGAGGATACGAATATGCCCCTGCCCGATATATTCTCGGAATATCGGAGCCGCAGACCGCGGCTGCCCTTACTGCCAAAAGCACTTCTCCTTCTTTCGGCTCCGGCTTCCTCACCGTCTCATAACGCAGATCATGAACCCCGTGCAGCACCCAAGCTTTCATATATTTCCTTTCCGCCGTTTTACAGCTTTGCGAAAAATTCCGTCCGGTTTATACGGTTCCTTCCTTCCGGCAAGAACACATCCTGCGGAATCCTTCCAAATCCGCTCCCGTAGTTATCTTAAAGTTGTTTTCGTCCCCCGGAATTAAGGCAATGTCCATCCCTGCCAGCACTGCCGGTTCCGCAGAACCGTTTATCCTCAATATCCGTTCCGGCAGAAGCCTTCTGTTGGCTTCGTAATAAATGCCCAAGCGAAATACTTCCGGCGACTGTCCGGCATATATCCCGTCCCTGTCCAGCAGGCCGGATACCCTGCAGCCGTCCTTACTGGCATACACCGTATCTTTCAAAGGCAATGCCGGCATAACTCCGTCATGGCCGGCGCAGTTCTTTATGCATTCCGATATAAGCCGCTCCGTAACCAAAGGCCTTGCCGCATCATGGACAATCACCAAATCGTCATCGGCAGATTCCGGCCTGATATCCTCCAATGCATGAAATACGGACAGCTGCCTGCTCCGCCCCGGCATGGAAAAACCGCGGAATTTGGCTCCTGTCCATTTCAAAATAAATGCATGCCAGCTTTTCTCCGCCACGATCCGTATGGCATCCACATCCCGATTCCTTTCAAACGCATCCAAACAATAGCCTATAATCGGTTTCCCGCATACCTCTATATACTGTTTGGGCAGGTTCCCGCCAAGCCTTGTACCTATGCCGCCCGCAAGTATCAATGCCGTATTCATATTTCCTCCTAATTTGCAGACACACTCTGGAATTTCAGCCCCCGTATCCCGTCAAGGATCTCTCCATAAGGTCGGTTTTTCCCGAACAGCAAGGAAGATCCCAGCACAAAGCCGTCCACACCCCTAGGGGCAAACTCCAATATCTTATCCGCACTGCATGCCCCGTCCCAATAAAGGCCGAAATGCATTTCTTCCTTCAGCGCCAACAGTTTCGTAATCTTTTTTCCCACATAGGGCATGAACATCTGTCCCGCATTGCCCGGATTAACCGTCATCACAAGCACCTTCTTCACTATGCGCAGCATCTCCATTACCGTTTCCACACTGGTTCCGGGATTGACGGCAATCCCCGGCATCAGTCCCGCATCTATAATCTTCTGCAAGGTTGTGGAAGGATGGTACTCTGCTTCCGGATGAATATAGACAGTATCTCCCTTCCGCAGGCACTGCATAAAAACATCTATGGTATTATTCGGATGCTCCACCATTAAATGTACGTCCAAAGGCTTCCCCGCAACAGAGGCTATATAGCGCATGTCATTTAAAGACATGGCATAATTCGGCACATAATGTCCATCCATAATATCTATATGAAAAGAATCAATGCCCCCTTTTTCCAATTCACTGACTTCCTTTTCCAAATTTCCGTAATTGGCACACATCATCGATGCCGTCAGTTCAATTTCCATATCCATACCCCATATACCGCAATTCCGTCCCTAACGCTCCCTTTTTATCTCCGGCAGCATAAATCTGTCCCTTTCCAAATTCACCGCCACTGCCATATCGATTCCCGACGGCTTCCTGTCATTGATCACAATCCTCTCCCCTGCCGGCATATTGAATAAGATTTCATCATACCGAATACTGTTTTTCAAGAGGAATTCCAAAGTTTCCTGCCTATAGTCATCGGTTCTTGACGTAAGAATTATTATCTTATCCTCTTTGGGCAGTCTATCCAAATACTCCTTTGCGCCGCTTAAGAGCGTATCATGTCCTTCTGTTTTATAACCATTGTGCTTTAAAAGCGTCCCGTCCAAATCCACAATCCATGTTTTCGGCAATGTGGACAAAACTAAACTCTGTTCCATTTAAAATCCTTTCCTACCGCAATATTTTTCCATCCTTCCCGCATCGGATACATTCCCGCCGCTTTCCAACTGGTATCCGAATAATTATAATCGGGATAAAGTACCGTCTTCTCACACTTGGCATACGTCAATACATCGCAAAGTCCGCTCCGTATGCCTATGAAATGCCCTGCCCACTCTGCCGCAGACTGCAGTTCCGCTATCCCGGCCCGCAATTCTTCCGTGCCCTCCAGCGGTTTTTCCTCTCCCGCCACATTGGTAAGGCATTGATATCCCCTGCCCTTATAATCCCGGACAATTTCTTCCCACAGTTTCCTTGGCAGAGCCGACACCGACTTGGCATACGGCGATAAAATAACGGCTTTTCCACGCCGGATTCTATTTAAATACGGATATTGCCTGAAATGTTCCGGCTTTTCCGGTTCTGTGCCAATCGGAAGCCCAAACACGCCGCACCGATAGATTATCTCCAGCGGAATGCACTTCACATACAATGCCCTATGCAGATTCACCACATACGGCCTGTCCTGATGGGCAATAAAAAAATTTCTGTCCCTCCCATACAGACACGCCTGTATGAATTCATCCAGATTCCTTTGCGTAAAGCTTTGCACTCTGTAAGGACCGAATAAGGAAACCACTTCTTTACAGGCATCTCCGATTACGCATATGACACATTTCCCGATACTGTTTTTTTGGCGGAAAGCATTCAGATACGACATCGTGAAAAAGATATCTCCCAAGGCGGAAAAAGGGCAGAAAATCTTAAAATATCCTTTGTACTTTTCCTCAAGTTCCCGCCGCACCGCCATCCCCCGCTCCACGCGCATACGTTTTCTTCCGATTGTCTCGGCTGTCAGGGAATACTCCGCATAACTGTCGTATTCTGCCAGTTTCACAATCTCACCTGCAAATCCCATGGCTCGCAGCTGCTCACTCATGGCTTCAGAAGCCCTGGCCGCTATACAAACAACGGTCTGCCCTGCCGGCTCATTCAGCACATTCTCCGGCGGCATGATAACAATATCCCTATAGGCTCTTCCATGTTTTGACACATTATTATCCAATATCCCCTTTACGACAAACCCTTTCTGCAGAAATAAATCGGCCAATGTCTCTGCCGCATTGCAATGCCCGAATAAATATATTCTTTTGTTTTTCATATAACCTGCATAGGTCAGACGTTCAAAACCGCCGCACATCTCTTCATAATGTTCCCGATCCATCTCTTATTTCCCACCTGTCCGGCCAGATCACTATTTCCCCTTACATGAATTTCCGCACTGCCTTCTGTCACGCTATAAATGGAGAAACGCCTCTGCAGCCTCTTCTTCCGTCAATATCCCTGCCTTTACATAGTTTATCAGGCTTCCGAATCGGCCGCCCTCCTCAAGCATCCGGATATGGCCGGAAAATTCATACATATAATATAAAGATTCGATTTCCTCATACTCCCCTTCCTGAAGGCATATGGCGTACCGGGCTCCCGTAAAATCCGGATTCTTCCTGCCGGAATGAAAAAGGAACAAAATTTTGCCTTGCATCCCATATGTGCATATGGCTTTTACATATTTGCCGTATTCCCTTAAATTTTTATCCACTATTACAACGAGAGGATATTCTTTCATATATTGCGCCAGTTTCTCTGCTGTTTCCTTTCTCATCTTCCCTTTCACCATCCCGCCTTTCCCCGGCAGCCTGCTGCAAACCGCCTTCCAGCCTTTCTGCCCGCAATAGCCGCCGCCCCGGCGGAAAAACAGCGCAAATCAGTCTTTTCCTGCAACCACCCTTATTATTTGAGGGTCGCTTCCGTTTAACGGCGCAAACCCTCTGTTTTCCTCCGCGTATTTAATGGAAAAGCCCGCACCTATCAGCCTGCGGATTAGGTCATTCATCCGGATGAACCGTCTGCAGTGGGAACCGTATACATAAGCATCCTCCCCCACTTTTTCACCTTTTCCATACAGTTCGTCATTCACGCTTCTGGTTTCTATGCAGAAAAGCCCTTTCCGGCACAATGACCGGAATACATTTTTATGTAACCGTATCTCCTGCTTTAAACTGATGGCATGTACGGAAAACCTACTGTAGAAAATATCATATTCCCTAGAATATACCTCTTCCGAATCCACAAAATCCGCACATATATAATCACTATCCGGACACTGCCGTTTCAGTTTTTCTATGGCAACGGCCGACCTGTCCACTCCGGTAACCGCTAATCCTTTTTTCTGAAAATAAAGGGTATCCCGCCCGTTCCCGCAGCCGCATTCCAGCATAGTATGCTTTCCTTCCAGCCATTTATGCAGCACATATTCCGCAAATAAAGTGTTCTGCATAATATCAGGATATTGGCGCTCATAATATTTATCCCAATACTGTCCGTCATCTTTCAGTTCACTTTTCATTTTCCGGTCATCCTCCTATAAGACGGAAAGCCATGAATCCTTTGCTCTTCCTCCGGCGGAAGTTTCATATAATCTCCATAAACGCCTCTCAGATACCGGTCATAATCCACCGGGGCATTATAAAGCCTGCCTTCAAACGGCAATTTACAGACATCCGCAAAGATTTCTTTCCGCAGCATCCAAGGCTTTGCCGGTATCGTTGTCAAAACACCCACATAATCGGCATGATCAAATCCTATTTTGTGTTTCTCCATAAGAATTTCGCTCCTGCAGTCCTTCACTGCGTGGGAGGTTATGCCTTTTGAAAGATAGTACCAATACCATTTCACATCAAGCAAAGTATGGTGTTTCCACTGCTCCTCAAAGCATATCCCGTTTTCAAATCCGGACATGGGAAAAAGATCAATATAAGTCCCCTGCATCCAAGTGATCGGACAGCCGAAATGATGCAGATAAGTTCCGTTATCCGTCAGTTTCGCAAAAGGGAAAAAATAATCATCATTGGTAGTGTAGTCCAAAACTTCATACTTTCCGTTTCCCCGATACTGCCGTATAAATTTTCCGTAATCTTCCGCCGGCATTAAAATATCAATATCATCGTCCCATGGAATAAACCCCTTATGCCTTACTGCCCCGATCAGCGTTCCATATGCCAGATAATATCTCAGATGATTCGCTTCACAATAGCCGGCAAATTCAGCTAATATAGATAACAGCGTCTCCTTGTGCTCCGCAGGCTCCATCTGCCTTTTACTTTCCGTCAGGGAATGGACATGCCTGCATGCGTCTTCCCAAAGTTCCTGCTCCGTAGGAAGTTCTATTATTTTACAAGGATCCGCACCCATAGACAAAAGCTGCCGACGCATTTCATGGGAACGGTACGAAGATGTAAAAAAAAGAATCTGACGGATATTTTGTGTGTAATGGAAGATTCGGCCAGGGGCTATGATCCGCAGGCTAGGGAAAGTCCTGCCTGCCACCAGCAAATCTACCTGTTCCTTATCCGTTTTTGTATATCCGAAAGTAAACGGCATACACCAGTTTCTTTCAATGACCTGCCCCTGCTTTGACGGATCGTTATCAATAACCGCAGTTATCAGATGGCCGTCCGCCGCCAGATAATCGTAGATAAGCGAAACCATATGGCAGTCCCCAAACCACATAATATGTTCAAAAGCATTCTCTGCTATTGCCTGACGGATCCTCTTCATAATCGCCTGATAATAATTTGCTGAAATTATCTCTGCCACAATCTGCTGCCCACCTCTTTCCGCACCGCCGCTTATCCTTTTTCTATCTTAGAAATAAAATCGCTGACGGAATAAAACTCTTCCTCCCCGATTGTCACTCCCACATTTAACGCATCATCCAGAATTTCCTTTGTAAGCTTTTCCCGGACTTCATCCGCCAGCCGCAGCGGTTCGCTGACTTTGCAATGCATATCCGTATCAATGACGATGCTTTGCCTATATTTATATGGGAGCACAAAGACTTTATCTTCCTGCAGCATATAATTCCGGAAACAGAACGCAATGATTTCATTGTCGGCGCTGACCGGAAATTCCCCTTTAAAAACCGGCACTGCCTTCCCCTCCCTGAGAAAATAAATGTATTTTCCTTTGGCAGGCAGCAGCACAATGCCATGAGCAACGGGAACTATATTGTTAAATATCCTTCCCGTCCCGGTTTCCCTGTCAAAGGTATAGGCTTCCATATGGCCGTTTTCCATATTCCGGCAGAAAACCTGATTCCCCTGCCCGGGCAATATCCACATAACACCATTCACTATTTCAATCTCCGCAGCATTTCCGGCCTTAAAATCCATTATGTCTGCACGGAGAGTTCTCAAATCAATCTTCACAATATGCTCCGTATTATCCAGCGGCGCATAGATAGCGTCTTTATACAGACATGCATTCCGAAACATAGCCTGGGGCTGACAGCCATTCGGCAGAGGGATCTTTTCTATATCTATCTTAACCGTTTCCATCCGGCATTCCTCCGGATGAAACAGAAACATCCCGTTCCTTAAATTTTCCGGCAAAAGGAAAATGCGCCGTTCCACCACAAATGCTCTTACAATTTTGCCTATACCCTGCGGACCCCAAGCATCAAGAGGAACTGTTTTTATCTCCCATGTATGTCTGTCCGCAATATGTATATGGGAACCCTGACCGGGAAAAAAAACAATTTGGGAACCGTACGCTGCTGCCGTCTGATGCATAAAAAACTGACTGCTGCGTTCCTCCGGAAATGCGGCGATATACTTCAGTTCATTTTCCTCCGGATTATATTGCATAAGGCCGTTATATAGCGCATTAGAGAACCATATATTCGGATATTCCCCATACATAGCCTCCACGGCAATTCTGTCGACAACCCCTTTCAAGCTTGTGCACCTCCGTATATGTATCCTTTCTCTCCTTCTCTTACATATGCCATTTATTCTTCCACCATGGCATAAAGAACTTTATCCCATAAGTAAACGGTATGATGTCTGATGAACAGTTTATATTCCGGCACATATTCCTTAACCAATAAAGGAATGTCCCATAAATCGTCAATTTCGTGGTAAATGCTCAACGCCAGTTTAGGCCTGCAGCGTTTAATGGTTTCTTCTGCCCCATGAAGCGCCGCAATATCGGCTCCCTCTAAATCGTATTTAATAAAAGTTATTTCTTCGCCCTTTGCAACATCGTCCAGCTTAACTGCAGCCACGCTGATCCCCATGTCTTCCTCTGTGAACCTTGAGCTATGTGCACCGTATTCGCAAAAACTAATGCCCTTATTTTCATTGTACAGACCGGCCCTGTACACAGAAAAACATTCACTTTCTGCCATATCCTGCCTTGTGTTCAGCTTCGCTTCCACACCGTAATGTTTTTCAAGATTGCACAAAGTTTTCCCGAAATTAAACGCATCCGGCTCAAAGCACAAAGACTTTTTCAGCTTTATTCCCTGACGGCGCAATTCCGAAGCCAGCCATATCGTGTCGTCTCCGTCAAAGGCTCCCCCGTCAACAAAAACCTCGTCATTGCCATATTTGAAGATACCGTCCGAAAAATAATGTTCGTACAAATCATCTGCAATGTCCGAATAATCCCTGACATTATATTTCACTTTCTCTATATATTGATCATAAATTTCCACAGACTTCCGGTCGGACAGCATCCCTCTTACCCGCTGTATCTTTTCCATATTTTCCTCAATGCGCTGAAACGTATTGAACTCATGATATTTCCGCCTGCCCTCCGTATCATACCTTTCTATCATATTTGCAAAATTCAGAATTGCGGCTGAATAGTAATGAGGCACGCCCATCTCCTCCAGCTGCTGCATGATTCTCTTTAATGCAAAATTATCATTCACTGCAATCAGCACCACATAACGTTCCGGATTCTCCAACAATTTATCCGGGGAACAGACAGGAACATTATAAACGCTGCCTCCCCATTTTTCCGGCATATTATCACAAATAAAAGCAATTTCCTCATATGGGAATCTATAATACTGATGAATCACTTCCAGGCAGCGCCACCCTGCACAGAAGAAAACCAGTTTCCTTGTCTGTATTTCTTCCACAAATTGTTTATAACTCTCATAAAATTTTCCATACATCTTTTTTCCTCCCCGAATATGCGTTAAAACATAACTATAAACTGCTGTTTCCCAATATGTTCTTCAATAAACAGCAATGACGAATAATAATACTTTATCCCCATCCTGTTCAGCTGCTTCTCAATCCTGTACGGATACATACTTGTAATCAGCACAACAATTTCTTCTGCATTTTCTTTTTCCAAACAGGCAGGTTCTTTAATTTCAATTCCGCAATAACGCGAATACCATTTTCTGAAATCATTGTCTGCCACATAAGCAGCCTTCAGGGAATAAGGTTCTATAAGCAGTTCCATGGCTTTTTTCATCTCAGCGCCGGCACCAAATAAAATCAGTTTCTTGCCGCTTTCCACACACTGCATAAAATTATGCTCCGTATTATTTCTAAAACTTTTATTTTCGAAATTCATCATCTGCCTCCCTTATGCCAATATAGGACGGGCCTTCAGCAAATCGCATGTTTTGCACAATTCCGGCACCGATTCATAGTCTTCCGTAAAACTACGCAGAAGATTTTGAAACTTATCGGAATCAATGATCTCCTTTAAGGAACTGTCATACAGGCTTCCCAATATAGTTTCCTCTTTATAAGCGCAATTGCAGTACCCTATCCGCCCGTCGGTAAACACATTCATTACCTTTCCAAAGCATGTACATAAATTTCCGTCTCCCCACCAACGCTGATTATTTTTAATATAGGTGCTGAAATCTTCCGTATTCTGTTTAAACCCTTTGGAAAGAATCCGTGTATCCACATAATTAACACCAATCTCATTCCAATATTGCAATGCCTTAAAATAATCCGCTTTCGATTCATGGTTCAGAATATAGCTAATTCCAATCTGCGTATTGGCATGAAGGCAATCGCGTAACTCAGTCATTCGAATGACATTCTCTTTGACAAGCTGAAGCTGCCTTCCCACATCTGCCGTTTTGCTTCCGCTGCCCTGAAATTTTTTGTACACATCCTCTTCCATTCCTGTGACGGAGATTACCACATGATTAACATCTGCCTGCAAAAGCCCTGTGCAAATCTGCTCTGTCAGCAATATGCCGTTTGTAACAATGCTGACATACGGCACATACTTTTTTGTTTCCTCCACGATTTCGATTAAGTGAGGATACAGCAGCGGTTCTCCTGAGCCGCAGAAGCATACTGCCCCCAATGGGATTTGCGGCGGCTGTTCTTTCAGCTGATGGAGCATTTCTGCAAATTTTCCGCTATCCAGCATTTTTCCGTTTCGAAACTCATTTCTTTTAGGAAATTTGCAAAATTTACAATCCAAATTACAGTCGTCCATTAACGTGACAAACATTCCTAATGAATACAGCATTGTTTTCCCTCCTTTTTAAAACTGAAAATTATCCGGGTCCGGGCCGATTCGCTGCCCGGTATCCAACATATCAATGATTTTCATATCTTCCGGCAACAAACGGAAGGAAAACACATCCAGATTTTCTTTCTGCCTGTTACGGTCAGAAGACCTTGGAATCGCCAGCATGCCTTTTTGTATATGCCACCGCAGAATAATCTGGGCGGGCGTCTTCCCATATTTGTCCGCCAGCAGCGTAAAGACTTCCTTTTTGGTAAAATTGGCATAAGAGCCGCCCAGCGGACACCATGCCTGCACGGCAATGCGGTTCTTTGCGCAATAACTTACGATGTCTCTATTTTGAAAATACGGATGGCATTCTGCCTGATTCAATATAGGGACAATCTCCGATGCCTGCATCAGCTGCTTAAAATGGCGGATCTGAAAATTGCTTACACCGATGGCACGGATTTTTCCTTCCTCCTTCAGTTTCACCATTTCTGCCCATGCAGCCTCAAACTTTTCCGCCGGCCAATGAATCAGATACAAATCCACATATTCCATTTGAAGGTTCCTGAGACTCTCTTCCAATTCCTCTCTTACTTTTCCAAGGCGGATATCTTCCGTCCACAATTTTGTGGTAATAAAGAGTTCTTCCCGTTTTATTCCGCTTGCTTTCACTGCCTTTCCCACTTCTTTTTCGTTTCCGTACTGCCATGCCGTATCCAGCAGCCGGTATCCGGCCTCCAGGCCGCTGCCGATTTCAGCCTCTTTTAAGTCATAGGTTCCAAGGCCTATTTGGGGAATTGCGATATTTCCGGCCAATGTCATCTGTTCCATAGGCTACACCTCTATATATTCTTCTATCTTGCGGCTGCTTGGTTTCCATGGCCCATAGTGCCCCCATTTCTTCAGATCGCAGTAACTGCAAAAGGGAATATAATTGCTGCTGAATTCTGCCAGTTCTTCCCAACTCTTCACTGCATAAATGTCCAAACAGTCTCCACTTCTAATTTCCAGATTCTGGCGGAACGCTCTATTGAAAATATTACAGTGTGCTTCCACCGGACACATATAATATCTGCCGTCTTTCAGCACATTAAATTTATTGAAATACAAGCAATTCACACAATAGAACTTATCCACATTTCCGCCTAAGTCCATGGTATGCTTATCCGATATTTTCACTGCCTTTGTCCCTTCTGCCGCATGGATATCCGATGACATCGCAACAGAAACCCCATATTCTCTGGCTTTTTTCTCTATTCCGTCATAGTCAATCCCTATCGGATATACCGTTACCGTAATATGTACATCACATTTCCTGCATACCTCCCACAAATTACCGTAAGGGGAATGTTCCAATTCCAAAAGCTTCACTCCGTTTGTGAGAATAATCAGTTCGCATTCCGGGAACTCCCTTCTTGTTATCTCCACACATCTGGCAATCTGAGGATGCAATGTGGGTTCTCCGCCCAACAATGAAATATAGGCAAGCTGATGCCCGAACAATTCTCCCATCCGAACCATATCTTTTTCAAACTGTTCCATATCCACAAACCATTTTTCGGACAGCTGTGAATAGTGGTCACACATCTGGCAGGACAAATTGCAGTGATCCGCAAGACTCACTTCAAAATGCATCATATCCCGGCTTCTCGGTTTTACCTGCGAAGCAATGGATCTCTTATTCCACTCAGACATAGCAAAGAAATTCTCAAAGCCCGCCTCTCTCATTTTTGGAATCACATAACCATAATACTTATCCGACAGTGCCAATATAATTCCTGTATCCTTTCTTTTCATGGCTTCATCAATCGTAAGGATGGGCAGCTTTCTGTAAAGAAAGCTGCTGCAGTTTGTATCGGACTCCCAGGAAGTCACATATCCTTCAATGGCTATGCCGCACATATCAAAATACTTTAATAAATATTCTTGGTTTTCCCCATGCCCGTAAATATATATTCTTTTAAACTTTTCACAGAATCTTATCATATCTTCCAATTCATAAATATGCGGCAAATCATTTATAAGATGATACTTTGGTTTCTTTCCTTCACTCATTTTCCTACTCCTATATATATTGATCGATTTTCTGAATGACAGCATCCGTTTCGTTCCATTCAAATTCTATTTCCACTGCATCCTCACACAGGCCCATTCCGTTTAAGCTGAAATACTCATATGCCCTGCAATTATAAAACCAATTATTCTTATCATATAAAATAATTTTTCTTGCCTTGGCACTGCTGATCACATCACAGAACCCGCTGCGGATCCCGATGAATGTCCCTCCGCATTCCACCATCTGCGGCGCTATGCTCAATGGGAAAAATACGGCTTTGGTTCCTGCCACTGCCGGTTCCTTTTCCCCGCTGCTGTTGGTGCAGACCGTATATCCCTTCTTTTGCAGCAGCCGCGCAAGTTTTTCCCAGAAATCCATAGGCATGTCTGCCAATGTGGATGCATAAGGAGACAAAATTACCGTTTTTCCCGGCGGAAAATGATTCTTGCAAAACAGCCCGTAAACCGCCTCCCGCTCATCCTTCAGCCGCGGCGGCTGCGGCTTCGCACTCTCCGGCAGACGGAAAACATATCTGCGGAACATATCCGTAAAATTGTGTCCGCGGTATCCTCTGATCCATTGTATCGGATTTGTATAAATTTCCCCCCAACTGTCATTTAAAATATCCATCCTGCAGATATCCGGCTGAGCCATATAATAGGATATCAGCATCGAGCATTTATCCGTGTCCGGAAGAACCGTTACATTTTGTATCTCAAATAAATCCGCAACCCTCTTGCATGCTTTGCTGACAACCACGAATACATACTTATCAATCTTCTCCGCTCTTAAATATTGCCGAAAAAAAGTACCGATTAAATAGATATCCCCCGTTCCCGTGTACGGGCACAGAAAAATTCTGTAGTCTGCCCCATATGGCTTAACAATCTTTCTATAAATTTCTCTTCCTTGCATCAGCCGTATGGAATGAAGCAAAAATGTTTCCTCTGCCACGCTGACCAGCCTTATTTCTTTTATGTGCGCCGCGTCAATTCCGTCCATGATGACCTGTCTCTTCATTTCCCTCCAGAAAGGCGATATGATCAGCACACATATATTCCGTTTCATTTTGCAGTCCTCCATGAATTCCTCATTTCCGATAACCGGAATCCCCCCGCAATACATGTGCTGCTTTCTTACGTCATTATCTATCACACCGCAGACAGCGTCTCCGCATTTCAGCAATTCCCTGATCACATATCTGGACGGCTCGCTTACGCCAAACACATACATACTGCCGCCTTTATGTTTCCGTGAAAACCTTCGGACTGCTTTCTGCAGTTTCTTCAATGCCTGTTCATACATGCATTCCCTCCTTCCGAATGGGCGGGACAGATCTTAAATGGAAAAATCCGAGGCAAATCAGTTCTTCCTTGGAAATGGCTCCTCTGTCTAAAATCATTTCTGCATGGTTATCTGTCATCCCGGCCTTGAAGCAAAAGGCAATGCTGTCAAAAAAACGGTAAAAACAATAGTAATCGGCTAAAAGCTGCATTTGTCCCTTTTCCAGAAAAACCCATTCTGCCCTGACATTGTTATATTTGTCCAACCACCGTTCCTTCACTGCTTCCGTATAGAATACCATTGCTTTTTTTGCCTTTTTCCGTTCCATATAATCAGGCAGATGCAGCAATGCCAGCCGGTTCCATTCCTCATCTTCACTGTTCAGTGCAATTACGGCCATGTCATAATTGATGCCGTACTTCTTCCTCAGCCGGCGCCAGATACCTCTTCCCATCCATGCTTTTTTGATTGCGTATAACATATGCCGGTTACCCAAGCCGCTTTCCGATTGCCCCTCCCGGATGGTTTCGCTTAAACTGTTCCAATTTCAGCCCCATCCGGCAGGCAATCATCATTGCCAGTCCCTGCAGAACAATTAAATTGATTGTTGTGGAATTGTTCGGCATGATATTCCACATATCCCCTTCGTTTCTCAGATCCAGTATCACGGAGTTGGGAATTTCCTTTGTCAGCGTGCTGTCTCTCGTAAATGTCAGCAGCCACATATTTACCTTTCTCTCCCTCAGCAGTTTTGCCAAGTATACTGACTCTGCGGTTTCCCCGCTTTTGGTAAGGATAATCACCATATCTCCTTCCTTTACGATACCCATGTCTCCATGTACGGCGGAATTCGTATGCAGAAAGCATGCATCCAAGCCCATAGAAATCATGGAGCCTACAAACTTGTCACAGATCGGCACATTCTTCCCTAACCCGGAAACAATGATTTTCTTTCCGCTCCGCAAAGTATTTACCGCCTCGCTTACCCACCGTTCAAAGAGATCCATATCCAGCGAGTGAACGGAATGGACAAACTCTTCCAGCTGCTCTTCAAAATAAGTTATCATAACACTTCCTCCAGATAGTAGAGCCCGTTATAAAATGCTCCGCATACGGAATCATAATTATGCCAGGCGTAAGTTGTCAGCGACAGCCATATCAGTGCGTGAAGCAGTTTGATTTCCTCCGGTTCCGCTCCCGTCAGTTCAAAAAAATCTCCTTCCATATCTTCCCAGCCGTTAGAAGCAATATGAAGCTTCACTTCCCCGTCCTCTATATCCAGCATAAAATCCCCCAAATTAAAACGGTCATAATTTCCGGCAATGGAATAATATAGCTTTGCCCAATCATAATTGGGATCGCCATACAGCCGGGTATAGCCGAAATACCCTCTCGGGTCTATCAGCACGGGGCTTCCGTCATGTCTCAGCATCAGATTAGAGAAAGTACAGTCTCCATGGATAAAACAAAACCTTTGACAGGACAGCTGCCCGATCCGGTTCTCCAGTTCCCGCTTATGAAAAAATATATTTCTGCACTTACGGCCATTGATGCGGATATATTTTTCCTTGGCAAGCGGAACCATATCCCTGATTTCTTTAATCCGGTGAAAGGTTTTAGAAAAATAAGCTTCTTTCAGGCTGAAAGAATCTTTGGGCAGCTGCCCTGCCTCATGAATCATCTTTAATGATTCTATGATTTTTTCCAGAATATCCTTTTTTCCATTATAAGAAAACCGGCAGTCATATATGTTTTTCCCTTCAATGCGCTCCATGACCAACGGTTCCGTGCCATATATTTCAGGCAATGCCGATATCCCCAGTTTCTTTGCCCTGTCATACCATGCGCACTCCAAAGCCGCCAGTTTTCTTCCCTGTGCGTCTTTTCCTTCTTTGATGATTCTGTCTCCTTTCACGGTTACTTTGTTAAAAGGGCGGCATTTCTCCTGATTCAGTCTGTTATATTCTTCTTCCACTCCGAACTCCTGTGTGCCGGCCATTCCGATCTCTTTATACTGCATATTCCTCTGCTGCATCCATCGCACCAATTCCCCGCTTTCCGGCACATCCGCCATTTTTTCCTTATCCGTGAAAAGAAAAAATCCGGCCACACCATGTTCATCAGAACTCTTCTCGGTAAATTCCTTATTCTCATATGACCATCTGCAGGAAAAAGTCTGCGATATCCCCACATAATCCCAAGCAGGGCGGACATCCCCTCCGTTCTCATATTCTTCCGGGAGACGGAAATCCGCAGGCAGAATCAAATCAGACCAGACAAGCATAAACGGCTCTTTTTCCGGTATCAGTTCAAGCGCCTGCCTTATTCCTGCACAGGTTCCGGTACCGGCTGCATCCGTAATCTGGTACTTCACTTCTGCAAATGCCTCTAAATATTCATGCATCACTTCTTTTTTGTAATCCGCTATAACAATGAATTTCTTTTCCGGATATTTTGCAAATAAATGAAACAGCATCGGCAGATTTTTTACCGGCACCAGCGCCTTTGGCTTATTCTTTGTCAAATGCTTTAAACGTGTTCCCTTCCCCCCGGCCTGCACAATAATATAGTCCATTCTTATACTCCAACTTCCATATTTTGTATCATCAGCGGTTTTCCCGTCCGTTCATATAACTGCACCACGCTGCTTGGATCACCGTAATATGCATCGCTTAAAATAATAGCCCTCACGATTTCGGCGGAATCATCATAAATTCCCCATCCTTCTTGCTTATATTGCTCCGTAATTTCCTCATACTCCTGCCACAGCCTTGGCCGCATGCTTTCTATTGTCGCTTTCATCAGCGGATGCGGACGCCAGAGCAACGCCGTGCCCTGCCGGTTTTCCTTAAAAATCCGGAATACATTTTTCATCTTTTCCAACATTCTCTCTTCATATTTAAGCAGCATGGATACTCCGGTATTATAAAAAATAATTTTCTTCCGGCTTCCGTCCGGTTTCCTTATGATCCGCAGCCACTCCTCCGGAATTTCCAGCTCTTCTTTTTTTGTCCTTACTAATTTATCTACTTTCGGCGAACCAAGGCCAAAAATCTTTTTCTCCCATATTCCCCGGCTTTTTTCCCCGATTTCCTTCACCAGCACATTAATATAAATCTGACGCATGGCCTCCGACTGCACAATCACTTTATCTGCACGGAACACCCCCGGCAGCAGACAAAAATGCCGTATGCTTTCCACCGCCTGCTCATCCGCCGGATCCGTTTCCTGCAAAATAAAATAAGGAATATATACTAATTCATCCGTATATTGTTTCAGATTTGCAGAGTAAAAGAAAGGATGTACGCTGGTGGCACAATTACATCCGTCATACGGATTATGAATATAAATGATATCCGGCCTGCGTTCTTTAAAATCATAATCATTATAGTCTGCAATAGGAACATAATCCGGAAATAAATCTCCCTCATAGTGCCCTTCCCGGAAGCTTCCGTCCGCATTTTTATCATAGTAAGGAATAGGCACCACATATACATCACAGCCCGGGTCTTCCGCCGCCGTTTTCCACACGCTTTCCAAAGAATCCCACATGGAAGCTTTATATGGCAGAAATACTATTTCTTTATGTATGCCGATATTTTCTTTCAGAAAGGTTTCCATCTCCGTCAGCTGCCGGCGCAGCCTTTTCCTTAACCGATGCGTGCTTTTTCCCTCTCCCCTTCCGGTTTGTTCCTGTATCCTGTCAGCAAGTCGGCAATATTCTTCCACCAGAGGAATCAGTCCACAGCTTTCCCCTTCCGATTTTTCGGCCAGTTTCCCTAGCCGGAGAGCATCCTCCCGACACTGCTCCAACCATTGCGCCGCCATGAACTTATTACCATCCCTAATTGCGTTTTCTATGGATTCATAAGCATATGCCAACCGTCCCATAAAATCTTCAGCCTGTTTTTTCTCTGTCTTTCTCATATTCCGCTGTCCCCGGTACTCCGTTTTTCTTTTTTAATAAGATATATTGGTCACCCGATTCATTCATCGGTGATGCGGTTTCCCGCTTCGCTCCTTAGTACATCACAGACTTTTCCGCCGGAATCAGTTCCCGCAGCCGTTACGTCTTACACCCGTTTCGGCACTGCCGTACCCTATTTCTGTGTTCCCAAAGTCTTGGCCTATCCAATGCGCAGGCACATGCCTGCCTTCTAATGCCGTTAGTTGTTTTATATGACAGACGGCGCCTTTGCGGCTTTACTTCATTTTTCCGCCTGCTTATCAAAAACTTCCGTCTGGTCCTTTCGGTAAAATCAGGGAATATTCTCCCTCATTCATCCAGACAGCCGTTCTTTTGATCTTTGCCGTTATACCTTCCCCCCGCACTTTTACGTTTCTTGCCGTGTTCCTTTTTTCCTGTATCCGATAGCCGCAGGCCGGACATCGGAAAACCCAGTCCTGCCGATATCCATATGCGCCGCACTGGCTGCATTCCCTGCCAATGCCTTTCCCATACACTTCCACTATCCCTATAGACTGCTCCCTGCACTTTTGCACAAGCCTTTTTTTGATATATCCTCTCTGCCACATATTAACAAAATAGTTAATGTCTCTGTCCCTTCCGTATGTTCGGGGTCTTGGCAGCTTCGGAATATAAATGGCTTCCGGCTTTTCGGTTCGCAGAAGCCGGTTCAGTTCCGTATTGATATAAGTATGGAGCTGCCGAGTCTGTTTTCTTTTCCGGTCTGTATATTTCTTTCTTCCTGCCTCCCCTGCCCCATCCGCCCTATGCCTCATAGACTGAGTGCGGATCCATCCTTCCAGTTCTTTCTGATATTGGCCAAGCATTTCGCCATAAGCATGCCCCTCGTCCGTGGTGAACATAACATACATGCCGGCCGCTAAGCCTATCCTTCCTTTATAGTCCTTATGTTTCCTGACTCTGACATCTACAGGAACTTTGATTTCCACATGGCCCTGCTGCGGATAAAGCTTCAGATATAGCTGACGTGTGTATTGATTACCGTCCGTCAGAGGAATAAAAATTCGCTTCCGCTTTTCCTTTGCGGTAATATAAATCCCATGATCTCCGTATCGGTAGGCTCTCTCTGCCAATGAAAATCCGTCCCTGCTGTCCGTATGCGGCCTTACATGAATCCGCCTGACCTGCCTGCGCAAATAATTATCGGCCTTCTTCCTGTCAATACAGCCTGCAAGCATTTCAAACTGCCTCTGCAGATCCTGCCTTAAACTGACTTCTTTCCGGTTCAATACAGCATCAAATGCATTATTCACCTTAAGAAGATAACGCAAGTAATGTTTCTCACCCTCCGTCAGTGAACCATTGCTGCCTATTCGCTTTAAAATCTCCGACTTAGTTTTTGTCCACTGGCTCTTCACTTCACCCAAGGCATCGAAGATAGCCAAGCGAAAATAAACCGATGGCATACCCAATGCTTCCCTCAGGCCTCTTTTCATTATTTCATTCTGGACGGTATATCCCGGATAAATTTTGGAAAGACCACCTATGCCGCCGAATCCTGCATACACATAATTCTTCACCCGGCTGTAATCTTCCGCAATTTCCTGAAGCTTTTCCATATCCTCACGGGAAACCGGCATGCTGCCGTATTGGTGGACAGTCTTGCATACTTTGTCAGGAGGCATCTCTTTATCCTTTCTTCTGCGGAATATTTGATTAAGACAGTTTATGAAACACGGCATACAAATGCTTTTTTAGAAAAACTATCAAAATGTGTACCTTTTGGAATCATAAAACCAAGAAAATGATTACTAAAAAAGAAGAAATTATATCTTGAATTTTTAGCAAATGTGTAATATAATGTCCAAAGGTTATGTAAGTTAGATAAAATTACCAAAAGGTACACATTTTGGTAATCTATTTTTTTCTGTCAATTATCTGCAGACAATTCAGCATTGGGGACACTCCCCATATTTTTTTGCCCTTCGGTAAAACGAAGATGCCGGCATGCCGCACAGTTGCGCCGCCTCTGCCCCGGATATCTCCCCCGCAGCCCATCTGTCATATACCTTCACGAAATTGGATGGCAGGGGATGCTTGGGTCTTCCGAACTGTACCCCTCGGATTCTGGCCGCCTCTATCCCCTCCTTCTGACGCTGCCTTATATTTTTCCTTTCATTTTCCGCCACGAAAGACAGCACCTGCAGCACAATATCGCTCAAAAACGTCCCCATCAGATCCTTCCCTCTTCTTGTATCCAGAAGGGGCATGTCAATCACCACAATATCAATCCTTTTCTCCTTTGTCAGTACCCTCCACTGTTCCAGAATCTCCTCATAGTTCCTTCCCAGCCGGTCAATGCTTTTTACATAAAGCAAATCCTCCGACCTTAACTTCCTCAGCAACCGCTGATACATAGGCCTCTTGAAATCCTTGCCTGACTGCTTATCCATAAAAATATTCTCAGCCGGAACTTCCGCTTCTTTCAAGGCAATCAGCTGTCTGCCTTCATTCTGTTCCCTTGTGCTGACACGCACATAACCATATACCTTTCCCATAAGATTACTCCTTTCCGGAACTGATCCAGCATACTCCACCCCACCGAAAATCAGAGTTCCGCTTTGCCTGTCCCCGTCAATGTCAGCCATGCAAAGCCCACATCTAAATTCAAGAAGACATCCTCTCATTCCGCCTTTCACCTGAATATGATTACTTCTGTAAAAAATATCTCACTTTCTCACCGTATTATTGATGCACCTTGCAATTATGAAAAAACCATAGCTAATGGCAGCCGGTATATATCTACAGAAAACAGGAGCGAATCTGCCTCCCACAGATTCGCTCCTGTTCTCTTTCGCTTTATCCTATAATCTTATAGCACTTCATCTGACCAGATTAAAATCAGATTGAAATTCCTCCAAACCTTCCCTGATTACCCATACCGCCACTGACTGCCTTCTATGCATATGGCCTGTCTCGAAGACACTCTTCACACCAACCGGAAAGCAATTTTCAATCACGCAGAATGCTTTTCTGAGTGTGCAGGTCACGGCCCAAGGCTTATCATCCCCAGATTTTCCAAATACATTCCGCCGGGATATACGCCGCAATGCCCATACCATCCGTTTGCCGCATATGTATCTATGCTTCTATAAACTTGCTGCGGACTGCCGCCTTCTCTCGGCACACGCAGCAAAAAGATCTGTTCTATACGGTTCTGTACCATATCATAACCCATATCCCGTTTCTGAAGCAAGTAAACGTAATCTGCATCATAATTTATCAAAACGGCTTCCAGACATCCCTCCGCATTCCCTGCATAAAACCTTTCCCGAGTCCCGGCTGCAAAATCCACATACCAGATTTCCCTGCCTTCGTCCGGGGCATAGTACAATCCGGTTTCTGTCACAAGCATAGGAAAACCGGTGGCATCACACAGATATTGGCGGGTGCCGTTTTCGCTTTCCAGATAAATACTCCTTAACAATTCGTCTTTATACCGGCTGACCACATGTCTGCCCTGCAGCATCTTTTTGCAGGAAGCCACATCCGCAACTGCCGAATACCTTCCCTCCTGTTCTTCCGCAAGCCTCCTATATTCTTCTTCCTCTGCCGCATTCCGCTTGGCCAATTCCAATGCCATATAATCATTATTTTCTTTATATAGAAAATCAGCCGCCGTTTCATCCAGCTGTTTGGCAATTTCCCCATTTTCACTTAATTGAAAGCCTATTTTCTGGTTATTTCCGTCAGATACATACAGCTTGCCCTCATAGATGGATATATCATATAACACATCAAATCTCTGGCTGAAAACGGCCAAGGCATCTTCCGTTTCCATCGTCTCCAGATTCATCCGGTAAACAGTGGCTGTCTCTTCCTCCCCTCTTTGCGCCGAGCCGCAGAAATAAAGAAAACCATTGTCGGTTTCCATCCCCCCGCGTCTCCAGTAAAGGTTGGGGTAAATAAGTTCCCCTTCCCCGGTTTCGTTTTTCAGACGGTAAATTCCGTTTTCCAAGGCAATATAAATTTCATCCCCATAGCAGCGTACCATTCCGTTATGAACGTTATTATAGGAAAAAGATGCCGGCTGCCCTGTTATAGCGGTGGTTATATTCTCCGTCTCGTTTCCGGTATTTATATTCCCTGCTTCGTTTCCGGTGTTTATATTCTCCGCTTCGTTTCCGGTATTTATATTCTCCGCTTCGTTTCCGGTGTTTATATTCTCCGCTTCATTCACGGAAGCAACGTTATCCGCCCCGTAGCCGCAGGAAATTATAAACACCGCCGCCAAAGCGGCAAAACAAGCCAATGCCATGCCACGCATCTCTTTTTGTTTCTTTGCCTTATCCCACATATCAGTCCTGCCCTTCCGCCCCACGCGTATCTCATTTCCTTCTCTGCAAACTGTCCTAATTTGCGGCAGTCTTTCCTTTTTATTTATCCCTCCGGCTCACTCCAAGCTTCTTTCTCCCTATCAGAATGAAACAGGCAACAGAAATCCCAAGCAAACCTATGCAGCAGACAAGCGATGCCGTTCCCTGAAATATTTCTTTTCCGTAACTGACTGCAAACACTCCCACATTAGCCGCCCCATGAAACAGAATCGGTGCCGCAATACTGCCAAACCATTCATACATAAGGGTAATCCCTATTCCCAGAACACAGCCGTAAATGGCCTGCACCAAATTCCCATGATATATGCCGAACAGCATTCCGCACAGCACAATCGCTGCGCCTGCCCGCATATGCCCCTTCATACGATTGTAAATCAATCCACGGAATACCGTTTCCTCGGCAATGGGAGATACGACCCCGTACAGTACAAGTCCCAAGCCAAATGCCACGCCGTACTGTCTTGCGGAAATTTCCGTATAATTTTCCGACACTCCCGTCAGTCCCGTTAAGGTGAGCAGCAAATTTATCCCCAATGCCATGGATACCGCACATACCAACAGCAGTACATATTCCAAAGCCTGCGGCCTTGCCGGCTGCAATTCCGCCCGCCGCTTTCCGTTCCCCGCCGGCTGCAATTCCCGCTTCGTCATCGGCCATACGGCCAATGCACCGATGCATAACGCCAATCCGTTGCGCACACCATCCGCCGATGCCGCATGAATCTCCATAAATTTCCGGTAACCTTCCCCAAAACATCCGAGACTCAGCCCCGTCAGAAAAGCCAGCAAAACCGCAGCCAAATCATGCACGACATAATAAATCAGGAAGGGCAGAATGATATCTGCCGCAATATGCAGAACATTTCCGCCGCCCTTCCCTTTCCCGTTTTTCCGCTCCGCCGCTTCGCTCATTCCCCTAGCAGCCTCCCTAATTCCTCTACCGTGTCAGCCAAAAAATCGGCTCCGGCCGCTTCCAGCTCCCCTTCCTCCGCATATCCGAATGTAACGCCCACCGTTACCAGCCCATGCCTGCGGCCGCCCTCCATGTCAAATTTCCGATCTCCCACCATAACCGTATCCGAAACTGCCGTCCTCTTATTTTCCCTCTCTCTCCCCGCCGTTTCCTGCAGCTGCCGCAGAGCCTCCTCCACCACTTCTTCCTTACTTCCCCTAGTTCCGTCCAATTCGCTGCCTACCACAACCGCGAAGCAGTCATGTATCGAAAAGTAATCCAATATTTTCTCCACAAATACCTGCGGCTTGCTGGAAGCCACTGCCATCACTTTCCCCTTCTCTTTCAGTTCCCGCAGCATCTGCGGAATTCCCGCATAAATCTCATTCTGAAAAATCCCTTTCGGTGCAAACCATTCCCTATACTTAGCCACAGCCTCCTCTGCCTGTGCCTCGTCAAAACCGTAAAATTTCCGGAAACTATCCTTCAGCGGCGGCCCGATAAAAGGAGTCAGCTTATCCGCATCCGGTTCCTCAATCCCAAAAGACCGCAATGCATACTGCACCGAAGCAGTGATTCCTTCTTTAGGGTCTGTCAGCGTCCCGTCCAAATCAAACAACAGAAATTTATATTTCATATCCCTTACCCTGTCCTTTCAGCAAATCAGAGAAAGACCGTCCGGCCTCTCCCACCTCCGTAATTCTCCTGAAATTATAGCATTCTCCCCTTAATCTGGCAATACGGACATGCACTTACTGCAGGGCAACAGCATTTACTTTTCAGGTGAGAACAAAATTTTTAAAAACAACTCAG
>CAJUIM010000042.1 GCA_910586275.1 uncultured Lachnospiraceae bacterium
AAAATCCCTCCCGTGCGTCCTCCTCTCAACACAACATTCAGGCTGAACTGTTACATTAACGTTTCTCCACCCTTCATTCTGCGTCCTTTATGCCGAAAACACCTTAAGGTTCCAATATTTTATCCAATAAATAAACTCTGTTAAAGGGGATTGAGAAATAGTAGCCGTCCGTAAATCCCTGCGTCATTTCCATGACCCTTTTTGCTATCTGCACCCCTGCCAGTTCCCCTTCTTCCCGGCTCATCTGAGGCGAAAAACAGCGGAGGACTTCTTCGTCCACCTCTATGCCCGCCATCTCGTTTTTCATGAACAAAGCGTTCCGCATGCTTACAAGCGGCATAATGCCGACTAAGATTCTGGCCCCTGTCCTATCCTTCACCTCTTTTACCCTATCTGCCGCCCTTTTTGTAAACACAGGCTGTGTCAGGAAAAAAGAGGCTCCCTGTGCCAGCTTCTTTTCCACCCGGCGGATTTCCGCTTCCAGATTGGGCCGGCTCTGATTCAGCGCACCGCCGAATGCCATAGGTTCTCCGGCAAACTCCTCCTGATTCAGTTCACGGATTATCTTCATCAGCCCTACGGAATCAAAATGAAACACGCCTTTCACATCCTGCCGCATCAGCGTGGGAACGGGATCTCCCGTAACCACCAGAAGATTCCTGACATCATTTACATAGGCGCCTAACAGCTGGGAACGCATGGCAATTGCATTTTTATCCCGGCAGCATATATGGGGCATTACGCATAGCCCGGTTTCATGCTGCACCTTCATTGCCATAAGGACGGAATCCGCCCTTGTCCTGCCGGATGGCGAATCCGGAAAGGTCACCACATCCACCTTTTTGTTTTTCAGCAGATATGCCGCCTGCATTACCTTACCGTCATCCGCCCCCGGCGGCGGAGACAGTTCCACGGCAATCAATTTCCTGTCCGCTTCCTTTCCCTGCCAGAAACCGCTCTCTTTCCCTGCGCCGCTTCGGACTGCTGCCTCACTTTTCTTCTTTCCTGCCGTTACCGCGGACAGATCGGCCGTTTTACACATCTTAGCAATAAATGCCGGAGTAGTTCCGCAGCAGCCTCCCAGAAAGGCTACGTTCCCTTTCCCGATTTCCGCCATCTTATCGGCAAAATAGGCCGCATTGTTGCTGAATACTTTTCTTTTCTCCATATATTTCGGATAGCCCGCATTAGGCAGGGCCGTAAGGAAAATCCCTTCCGGCTGTTCCGTTTTCTGAAGAATACGGCATAAATGCCCCGGCCCGATGCCGCAGTTAAAGCCCGCCGCATCTACCACGCCCGACTGCGCCGCGTCTTCCAGCAGCCTGCGTGCACTGATTCCCGCATTGCTGTAACCATGCTGATTCACACAGAACTGAACCGCCACAAACAGTTCCCGCTCTTTCTTCATGTCTTTTATTACGGGGAGAATATCTTCCATATCATGAAATGTCTCAAAAATCAGGATATCCGCACCGGCCTCCGTCAGTGCATCGGCGATCAGCCTGTATTCCCGGTAAACTTGGTCTTCCTCCCATCCTATGCGGTCCGGCAGCGGGCCTATGTCTCCTGCCAGAAAACAGTCCTTCCCCGGCACTCTCCCGCATTCCGCCGCTGCCTGAAGTGCATTTTCAAAAGCAGCCCGTATATTTTCCCTCAGTTCCTCTTCCCCGCAGCCAAGTGTCCTTCGGTTAGCGGCAAAAGTATTGGTGCGCAGCAATACCGCCCCGGCCTCCAGATACTCCCTATGTATCTGCCGCATCCACGCAGGATGGGTCCTATTAAAACTCTCCGGCAATTCCTGTATCCCATATTTGTCTGCAAAATATGTCCCGAAAGCCCCGTCACATATTATCTTTCTCTGTTTCAGATAATCCTGTATTTTCATCCCGTTTCCCTTTTCTGCCATATGTTCCCGCGCATAGCCTGAAATGCTTTCCTTTGCCGTATACTCCCCCATAGCCTGAAATGCTTTCCTTTGCCATATACTCCCACATAGCCTGAAATGCTTTCCTTTGCCGTATACTCCCCTATAGCCTGAAATGCTTCCCTTGTTCTATGCCGTTCCTGTCCGTGCCCTGTTTCCCGCCAGATCTTTTACGATTTCACCGGCCATAATCAATCCGGCCACCGAAGGCACGAAAGCCACGCTGCCGGGTATGGAACGTCTGGCGCTCCCCTCCTGCCTCACTGCTCCCCCGTCCATTGTTTCCCCTTTTATTATTTCCCCGTTTATTATTTCCCCGTTCAGAGGCTCCTCCTTTGAGTAAACCACTTTCAGCTGACGGATTCCTCTTTTTCTCAGTTCCCTCCGCATCACTTTCGCCAGCGGGCATACACTGGTCTGATAAATGTCCGTTACCTCAAATGCCGCAGGATTCAGCTTATTTCCTGCACCCATGCAGCTGATCACAGGCACGCCAAATGCCTCCCCTTCCATAGCCAACGCTATCTTGGCGGACACCGTATCTACGGCATCCGCAATGTATGAATAACTTCCGAAATCAAACAATTCCTTATTTTCCGGCAGGAAAAAACAATGATATACCCTGACCTTGGCCTCCGGATTGATCTCCAGAATCCGTTCTTTCATCACATCTGTCTTATATTTCCCTACCGTGCCGGACAACGCTATAATCTGCCTGTTTATATTGCTTTCGGCCACCCTGTCACTGTCAATCAGATCCAGCTGCCCTACGCCGCTCCTGGCCAAGCCTTCCGCTACATAACCGCCCACCCCGCCGATTCCGAATACGGCCACACGGGCTTCTCTCAGCCGCTCCATCGCCTCTTCCCCCAAAAGCATCTGAGTCCTTTGAAACCTCTCCTGCATGCTGTCTGCTCCTTTTCCCGGAATTTCCTTTCCTCATTCCCTATGCCTGCCTATATTTATCATTTTCCGTCAAATGCTATCGGTTTTCATTGACATAAATCTGCACCCTGCTCTGGATTATGTCCGCCACCTCTTTTGCGCTCTTCTGCCCTGCAAAATAAGGCGCGGCCTCTTCCGAAACAATCTTAAGCAGTGCATCGTTATAAGCATACAGCTGCCTTACCGACTTCACATACTCTATCAGACCGTCTGCTTCTTCCCTGCTCATAGGCGTAATGGTAATCTCCATGCCGCCGATCCAATAGGTCTGTTCCGTTTCTACCATATTTCCGTTCTCGTCCTCATAGGTAGGCTTTTTCATGGCCTCCTGTGCCAGTTCTTCCACCCGTTTCAGGCTGATGGGCCATTGATATTCCACTTTCTCCTGATATTCATCCGTCAGGAAATACCGCATAAACTGCCATACGCCGTCCTTCTGTCCGGACTTGGACGACATTGCCATTTCTAAGTTTGCAGTCAAGGCCGCGCCGTTCCCTTCCCGCACCGGGAAACCCACCAAAGTGATATCTTCTCCGAACCTCCCTTTCTTTGATGCATTATAAGTAGCAAAATCCGTCAGATACATCTGCTCCAGCAGTACCTTCCCGTCCCGCCAGAAACTGTCATAAGTATCCCAGTAATTATCCGAATAATAATCATCGTTCAGTACTTCCGGAAATTCTGCCGTCAGTTCCAGCAGGTCAATAAAATCCTCCGAGTTAAAGCTGCATTTCCCTGTCTTCCAATCAATGAACTGGCTTCCTGACATCTGTATGCCGTAGTTCAGCATACCTTCCCGCGTCATTTCCACAAAAATCTCTGTCCCCTCCGGCTTCCCTGCCATTACCTTCCTTAAATCGGCCACCGTCCACCCGGAACTGCTTCCCACATCCGCAGTTTTACCTGCCACCGTATAGACACGGAAACTGGGCACCATGCGGTACAGCTTCCCATCCGTTTCATACAGTTCCAATACATTGGAAAAGAAATTTTCCCGTTTCATCTCTCCGTCCCCGTCTATATATGGATAGAGATCTTCAAACAGACCTTTGGAAACATAACTATCGACGGGCATTCCTTCCGTAATCACAAGAATATCCGGCACCTTTCCCGATGCAATGTCCGTATTCAGTTTGGCCTGACCTAACGTATAGTCTTCATCCGTATTATATCTGGAATAATCTTCTACGACAATTCGGTACTCTTCATTCGTTTTATTGAATTCCACCACATGACTGCGCAGATCCCAGCCAAAACTGCTGCATCCCAAAGTAAGGACTACCTTATCCTTTACATCCTTCGGATCCACTTTCGAAAATTTCATAAGCACGGTATGCCCCGTTTCATCTTCCGTACACCCGTAAAATTCCTTTTCATTGACGACTGCCAGACCGGTAATATAATAACTGACCAGATCCGAATCAATAAAGTTCATCAGCTCCTTTATCCCGGTATCTCCAAGATTATAGCCATATATGCTTCCGTTCCCTTCCAGATAAAAATCATATCCCTCACCGGATATCATTCCGTAATTGCCGGAGCCACCGGGAATCATATAATCCTCGGAAACTTCCCCTGTATCCACATTGATTTTGTTCAGCACCTCCTTACTCGTCTGGGCATTGTAGGAACGCTGAACCAATATGCCGTCTGCCGTCTGATATATGCTGCCATTGTCAAACTGTTTCTGCAGCTTTACCTCACCGATCCTGCCGCCTTCCAAATCATGCAGGAAGATACCGTCCGTATCATACAGCAAAATCCGCCCGTCCTTCAGCAGCAGCATCTGATTGACCCAATAAAGATCCGGGTCTTTTCCTGTCAGCGGTTGTTTCCATACTTCCTTCCCGCTTCCGTCCAGCTTGACCAGAAAGTACTCGCTGACCCATGTAATAACGTCCGGATTACTGTCGTCCTCATAATTAATATTCAGTATGGCATAAAAATTCCCTTCCTCATCCACGGTCAGGTAAGAGTAATAAGCATTCTCCTCCGCTTCCAATGTCATGGTCTTCTTATCCGTGCCGTCCATTTTCTGACTGAAATATCGCAATACGGTACTTCCGTTGTCTTTCCATTCATAAGTACCGAAATAAATCCGGTCCCCTCTTACCAGTATATCATTCAGCCTGTCAAAATCCTCTATCCCTTCCACATGAACCGTTTCCCCACGGTAAATATGTTCCTTGGATTTTGCCGCAGCCTCCTCATCCTTCCCGCCGCAGCCCGAAAGCATCAACACCAGCCATAGAAAGGCACAGCACCAAATTTTCCTTTTCATCCTCTATCTCCCCCCTCTGCCTGCCTTTAAAAATATTTCCACTTATTCTTTTCCCTGCGGAACCGCTCCGCCGCCTTATCCCTGCAGCCGGTCAGGAACTGCCATACCGTCCTCCAGTTCCATCGTTTCCTCTTCCATAGGATAATAAGCGTCACCGTCACAATGACAGCCGGGACAAGCAGAAACAAAATCTGCAGCATCAGTACCAAAGCAAATACATCTTCCCACCCTCTTGCCACATTCTCCCAATAAGGAAAATGTATGGCATAGTCGTTCATGGAACGCATGCCGAATTCCGAAATCACTGTCAGCAATTTTTCTATGCCGAAACGGGACGAATTTTCCACCACCCACATATCATTTTCACTGATGCCGAATTTCTCTTTGATGTTAATATAGGCAAAATCTTCCACCGGATTCGGCATCACCACTTCGTATGAATTAATCCCATCCGTTGTTCCCAGTTCGGACAATGTTTCGCAGGAAACATAAACCAATGTCTTATCCAATCCCGCCGCTTCGTGGAAACGGCCGTCTTCCCGGCGGATTACCCCGGCGATATAGTGCGGAATGCCGCCAATGGTCACCTGCATGCCCACTACGTCATTAGAGCCGAACAGCTGCCAAGCCGCATCCTCGTCCACAATTACCTTATCATACATTAAGTCATTGCCGGAAAAAT
The DNA here is from genome assembly GCA_910586275.1 of uncultured Lachnospiraceae bacterium. Lineage (GTDB taxonomy): Bacteria > Bacillota > Clostridia > Lachnospirales > Lachnospiraceae > Kineothrix. The sequence goes on from CAJUIM010000042.1 coordinate 5,833, forward strand.
AGGAACCGTTCAGAAGCTGCAACGGGTGAAACAGGAAAAAATCCCCTCCTATCCCAATGGCATTCGCTTCCAGAGTGGATTTTCCATTGGAAAGCGTTATCCGGCCCACTGCACTGTATGCATCTGCCCAAAGCCTGGCATTTTCATTGGATGCCGTAATGGATGCCTCCAAAAGCATTTTGTCCAACTGTGCCTCAAAACCTCTTATTTTATTTTTGTCAATTTCTGCGCTTTCCGTAAAGAAACAAGTAATCTGCGCCGCATTGCCTTCCCCTGACCACCGTTCCGCCGCCGTCTGATCCGCCAATACGTTTTTCCTTCCGTTGGAAAATACCGTCAGACCGCACCAAAACAGCAGGCAGAGTACTACTGCAGCCGTCAGCAATATTTGTTTCAGGGAAAAACATCTGAAAAATCCTTTGATTTTATTCATATCCCAATCCTGCTCCGGTCCTAATCAGTCAGACGGACCTGCTTTCCTGCTTCCACCGGCTTCGTTGCCGTAGTTATTACATATTCATTGCCGTATATGCCTGCGGAAATCGCCGTATGCGTATCATCCGAAGCCAATACTTCCACATCTACCCTCGTTGCAATATAGCGGTTTCCGAGAGGGCTGCTCTTAGACTGCACTATAAGTATGAACTTACCGTTGTTATCTTCCCGGATTGCACTGTTTGGCACCACCAACTCGTAATCCATGCTCTTCTGCCCAATGGACAGGCTGAGTGACTGTCCCTGCTGCACATCCCCTTCTACATTGAAAGTCAGCAATTTCTTCTGTGCCGGCTCGTTAGGATCCGGTTTAATGGATGCAAGCACTACTTTCACATTATCGTAATACCATGCGTTCTGCAGTTCTGCGATATCTCCTATCGACAGCTTTTTCGCCTGCTCCGTGGTGGCGGAGAAATTCATGGTGAAACCTTTTCCGGCCACTTGTATAACTGCGGCAGTCTCCTCTGGCTTTATAGTTTCTCCGGCTACATATGCCAGAGATGTTACGGTACCTGCAACTGGTGATTTAACAGCTGCACCCACAGATTTTTCTTTTAATAATTCAATTTCTTTCTCCTTCTTTTCAATATCATTGCTTACCTTTGCCAAATCTAATTCTGCATTTATATCCGCACTCAAAGCAGTCTGCTCTTCCTTCAATAAATCATATACAGCCTGAGCATTTTTTAAAGCAGCTTCCGCATTGGCAATCTGATTTTGATAGGCAACGGATGCCTGTTTATTTGCATTAGTTTTATCAGTCAAATTTCTATCTGCCTGATTTAACTTATTTTGTGCTTCTTTTACACTATCGCCCGGAGTATAGGACATTGCATTCACTTCCGATAAGCGTGTTTGCAATTCTCTGAGTTCTTGTTTTCTTTTTTCCAGCTCTGTTCTATTACTATCATGATTCCCCAACTGGCTGGATGCATTTTCTGCCAATTCCACTGCTATTTCATATTGAGATACTGCCGCATCATAATCCTTTAAAAGGGTTTCATATGTCTGATATCTATCATCACTTTCATTAATCCAAGGTCTTAATTCATCAATATTTGCCCCTCCCGTATAAGAAGGATCTTGCCTGGCTGCCTCATAAATGTTGTTTAATTTTTCACTCACTACCTGCTTTGCCGCCTCACGCTGTTGTATATAAGAATCAATACCTCCTGAGACTGAACTTTCTCCCATACTTTCCGAAGGTTCAGAATCTCCTCCACTCCCATGTACGCTTCCGGCAATATTTTCCGCACTGTCAATAAGAGTTTCCAAATCGTTTATAGCGTCCTGCTTCTCCTTAATCTGATAGTTCAGGTTCTCTATTTTTTCGGATTTCATCCGATTAAAGGCTGCTTCTGCATTGTTTTCCTCTGCCTGCGCATTGGAAAGGTCTGTACTGGCTATTATCTTTTGATTTTCCTCTTCAATGGTGTTTATAGTAGAATTATTAGTATTAACCGTGCTTTGCAAAGATAAACTATCTAAGACATCTTGACAATCCTTTACTCTTTTCTGAGCCGTCTCAAGGCGTTTCTGCATATCGCTTACTTTAGCCTGCAAAGCAGCAAACCCATCCACGTTTCCATTCGCCACTTTGCTTATGATTTCTGAAGATACATTACTGCCAAATAAACCTTTCATATAAGTAAGCTTTAAGGTTTCCAGTTCTTCCTCTGCAGTCTTTAATTCATCACTCTGCTTATCTTCAAGATAATAGATAATTTGATCCTTTTCTATCTCGTCTCCCTCTTTCACCGCCACACTGGAAATTACCCGGCTTTCGCTGATGGATATATTATAAGGATCCGTCGCCTCTATCATCCCAGTTCCCCTTACCTTTTCCGTAATCGTACCGCTCTGCACATACTCCGTCGCCACTTCCGGCAGGGAATAATTCATAATAGTATTGGAAAAGAAAGTCAGCAAAAGCATAATGGTCAAAAAGACAATTGCCGCATTCTTCACCCATTCCCTTCTCTTTGCCGGATTCATCTGCTCATTCATTCCACTTATCCTCCTATCTTATTCCAGTTCCGCAAGTATCCCTGCCAGTACCACCCACACGCAAGAAATCCTCTCCGCTTCTCGGAGAGTCTTTCTTCCCGGCACTGTCTGGGATACTTGCTATTTTTCCAGTTCCGCAAGTATCCCTGCCAGTACCCACATCCTAGGCAAGAAACCCTCTCTGCTTCCCGTATTTTTCATTTTTCTGGCACGCTTTCCCAATTATCCCTTAATTCCGCCCTGATAGGTGATTCCTTCCACAAGATAATCTTCCCCATAAAGGAAAACCAACAGAGTAGGCACCATATATATGGTCGCCACGGCAAAGGCAAGTCCGATTTCTCCATTCTTAATCTTCGAAAGAAATACCGAAAGAGGATGCATAGAATCATCCGACAGCAAAATCAGCGGCTGTTCCACCATATTCCAATAGTCAATGAAAATCAGAATCGCCACGGAACACATACAGCCTTTGCAGAGAGGCATGCAGATATGGCGGAAAATCTGCCATTCCCCGGCACCGTCTATCTGAGCCGCTTCCATCACCGAAACCGGAATCCTGCGCATATATTTTGTCAGCAAATATACGGCAAAGGGGGAAAATATTCCCGGCAGCCAGATTGCCCATCGCGTATCCAATATATGCAGCCAGCTTGATACAAGATAATTAGGCACCAATGTTACCTGATAAGGCATCAGCATCAATATGATGTAAGTAAAAAATATTATTTCTTTTATTCTGCCCCGGTATCTGGTAAAACCATACGAAGCCAACAGCGCCACCAAAAGCTGGAAACCTACAATCGGCACTACCAAAATGACAGAATTCCAAAACTTAAATAAATAATCCGGGCTTTTCAGCAAGACTGTAATATACTGGCTGAAAGAAACCATGTCAGGTATAAATTTCAGGTTTACCTTTTCGGAAATGAAAGTCTTCCCGCCGGAATCGCTGGTGGCGAATACCTGTCCGTAATTGGAAGATATTTCCGAAGCCGCCATAAATGAATTGGTAACCGTAAGCACGATCGGCATTAAAAACAGCACCGCGCAGAATGCCGCCAGCAATGTGGCAATCCACCGCCGCACCTTTGCTATGCGCTTCTTCCTTTCTATCATTTTTTTATATGCGCCTTCGCTCATTTCCATGCCTGATTTCTTATTCCCGCTGCCTATCATCCTTCCACGTCCTTTCCGAAATGATTTTCCGTCAGGAATAAAATCCCAATGATGACAATCATCACAAGAGACATCAGTATTGCCGCCGCAGACAGTTTCTGATAATCCAGATTGCCGAATGTATTGTTCATAAAGTGCTGCATCATATAAACCGTATTGTAGGGATAATCATCGGTCAGCAGATAGATTTCCCGGAATACCTTAAAGGAATTAATCAATGACATAATTGTCACAAACAATACGGTAGAAGACAGATACCGGATTTTAATATGGACAAATATCTGCCATGGCTTTGCACTCTCCAGTATGGCCACTTCCAAAATATCTTTCGGTATGCTGCCCAATGCGGACATGAACAGAATCATATTGTACCCTAAGTTCTTCCATAAAAACAATACAATAATCACTACTTGTGCATGCTCCGATTTCAGCCAGTCCGTCTTTCCCGCCCCAAACAGAGCCGTGATATCATTCACCATGCCGTTATAATGGAACAATACCTGCCAAATCAGCACAATGGACGCAATCGGCACCATCATAGGCGTCAGGAAAAAAGTACGGAACTGACTTTTAAAGGGTATCTTACTGTCCAGCAGCATGGCCAGCCCCAATGACAGCACAACGGCAAGAGGCACCGCTATTACCGAAAACTTCATGGTATTGTATGCCGCCTGCCGGAATGCCGCATTGTTGAACACATTTATAAAATTATCCAGAAACACAAAATGATGCTGTATGGGATTATTGACTACCGCGTAATAAAGAACAACAATGAAAGGAACCACAAAGAACAGCATCACCCCGAATACACTCGGGGTAAGAAATGCTGCCGAAATTCTCCTGCTCTTTGCGTTCTTTTTCTCTATGCTGCCCTTGCCTGCTTTCCCGCCTTTCCTATGTACGGACAGAATCTTCTTGGATTCCTCCCCCTGCCGGGAAAGCTTTGGCGGACGGCTTTTTTTATTGCCGGTTCCTTTTGCTTCTTTTCTTATTTCTCTCACCTTTTTCCAAATTTGCCAGACGGCACGCCGGAACGGCCATTCCCGCCGTTCCATGAATGCCTTATGCTCTATTTCGTTTCATTCAGATAAGTCTGCACACGGTTCTGCACTAAGGAAGCCACATCCTCCACACTCTTCTGGCCGTCAAAATATGCCTGTGCCTCTTCGTTAATGATAGCGAACATCTGTTGATCCATGCCGATATCCGGCTGCGCCGTATCAATCATCTCACGCACCCTATCCACCTGTTCCTGCGTGGCTGCATATACTTCCACGGTAAAGTCATTCGTTGACCATGTGGATTTCGAAGTGATCTGCTTATTTCCGTCCGCATCCACATAATACTCGTCTTCCGTTTCTTTTTCCAGCATCTTATCCAATGCAGATTTCAGGATAGGGAAGCCGCCGTTGGCAGTCCCCAGTTTTTCCTGACGTTCTTCCGTTAAGTTAAATCGGATGAATTCCCACACACCCTCTTTGTTCTCTGAAGATGCGTGCATAGCTACTGTGGTGCTGTTGGGGACAAGCATCAGCCCGCTTCCTCCGAAAGTAGGATATCCAATGATATTCACCGGTTCCCCGAACTCATATTCAAACATTTGATACTGCGAAACTGCCGTCACTGTTTCCATCAACAGCAGCAGCTTACCGCTGCGCAATTTCTCTATCTGCGACGGAGCATTAGGGTCATACTCTGCATCGGCCGGAAAACGGCTGGCAAATTCCAGAATCTTTCGGAACTCCTCTCCGGAAAAATCACAGGTTCCGTTCTCCGCATCCACAAATAATCCCTGATTTCCCGCACACATCATATAGAGCATGCTGCTTTTCGTCATATATTGAAGCACTTCCGTATCCGCCCCTTTGGAATCTGCCAATGCCATCAGTTCATCCATAGTCCAGGTTTTTCCGTTTCCCACATCGGACACCCGGCCTATGATGGCCTCTATTCCGTAACATGGCATGATAGCATACAGCTTTCCGTCCCGCTCATAGGCACGCAGGGCATTTTCCACATAATCTACCTTTTTAATGGTATCATCCGCCTCTAAATAGGGCATGATGTCTTCCACAACGCCTGCCGCAATCAGCTGCTCCAAGGACAGCGGGCAATAAGTCAAGTCTATGATGTCCGGCGGCTGTTCTCCTGTCAGGTCCGTATTCATCATTGTGATCTTTTCTTCTGCCTCTGTATTTTCATCCCCGTATTCCCGCACCTCTATCCGGTACTTGTCACTTCGCTTATTAAAAGCCACAATATCCTTTTCCACATAATAAGGGACATACCAAGAAGAATATACAAGGATTTCCTTTTCCGGCACTTCGGAACGGCTCTTTTTCGTCAGTATGCTCAGTTCCGTTTCTCCTCCCGAACTGTAATCCACGGTAACTGCCGCAATCCGCCCGTCCTGCAGAATCTCAAAATCCTGCAGATAATTGCTGTTTATATCACTGTCCATCCAGTTCAGCAGCGACGTAGGCTTTTCGTCCGAAAGATTGCAGGCATACAGCACCGAATTCTGCGTATAAAGCAAATCCGTATCCTTGCCCCCCTGATAAGTGCCGTAGTCAAACACAATGGAAGTGTTCAGGGGCTTCGTCCCTTTCTGGGAAAGATCCACTTCCTCCAGACTATATCCTGTATTCCCACGGTAGACCAAGGCCACACGCCCGTCCCTCAGCATAAACATATTGGAAATATACTGCCCAACCGGAATTTCGCAATATAGGCTTCCGTCCTCCCGCAGCACATAAATATTCTCACCGGAATTGATATAGTAATTTCCGTCCTGTCCCTGCAGCAGACCGGCTATGTAAAAAGAAAACGCATCCTTTTTTGTAAATGCATTGCCGGTATCAATGGTTTCCAATTCCTTCCCGTCAGGGGAAACCTTCTTGATTGCCACTTGGCTGATCGTCCCTCCGGCTTCCGGGTCTCCTTCATAGCCTGTCAGGCCAAACAGCAGATTCCCCTCCGCATCCTTTCCTACCGATGTAATATGGACTCCGTTCTCTGTCTCCAGAGGAAATTCTTTTACCGTATCCTCTCCGATTTTTAAGGAAAAGAAAACTTCTTTCTCCTCTTTTATGCCGGTAAAGAATACTTCCTCATTCTCTCCCAATATGACCGTGCCGATATTTTCACAATATTGATTCAGCGAAATATATTCGGGCACATAAACAAAATCTTCCTGCGGATTCTCCTGCGGGTCCGCCGTCTCCATCCCGGCATCCTTCCCGCATCCGCAGACAGTCAGCAGCAGCGCCGCCGCCAAAGCCCCCCATGCCTTCTGCTTTTTCCTATTTATCATATTCTTCCTCTTCCTTCTTAACTGCAAAACCTATCTGTTTTCATTGACATAAATCTGCACCCGGCTCTGAATGATATCCGCCACTTCCTTTGCCGATTTCTGCCCCTCAAAGAATGCCCCTGTCTCTTCCTCTATAATGGAGAACATCTGCATATCATACTGATATGCGTTATCCGCACTCTCTATCAGATTTCTGACCGCCGCCACTTCTTCTTCCGTCGCCGCATAAATTTCAATCTGGAAATCGTCATATCCCCATGTTGTCTTCGGCTGCTTTACTTTCTCGCCGTCCGCGCCCTCGTAATACTCTTCTTCCATATCCTCTGCGAACTGCTTTTCCAAAGCGGACTTCATAACCGGGAATCCGTAACGGTGACCGGAATTGTTCTCCTGTGCTTCTTTTGTGATGCCGGTCCGTATAAACTGCCATACCCCGTCTTGATAAGGCGACTTGGAACTCATGCCCAGTAGCGAACCGTTGGAAATAATGCAGGAGCCGCTTTCTTTCGATGTAGGATAGCCCACAAATGCCACCGGCTCGCCATACATCCCTTTATACATCTGGTATTCCTGCATGGAAGAAACGGAAGCATCCATCATAATCAGTTTCCCTTCCCGTATTCTTGTAGGCGTGCTTGGACGTTCTGCCTCCCAGTTAACTTCCTTCGGGAAGGAATTCGCAAACTCCAATGCTTTGATAAAATCTTCACTGTTAAACTTGCATTCCCCCGTTTCCCAATTCACAAAAATATCCATGTTCATCCGCATAATGCTCTGTAGGATAGAGTTTTTGCTGGCATACTGGTACAGTTCCGCCCCTTCAGGCAGCTTCTTCGAAAGTTCCATTACTTCATCCAAAGTAATGTTATGCCTGTCGCCCACATCCGATACTTTCCCTAAAACAGTAGAAATAAAGAAATCCGTGGGCAGGGCATACAGCTTACCGTTTATCTCGTACGCCCTCCGTATATTCTCCAAGTAGTCTTCCCTGTTGATTTCCTCATCTTTATCCATAAAAGGATACAGATCCTCCACGATGCCCTTCGCCGCATAGCTTTGGATAACTCCCTGGGAAAGGTCTATGATATCCGGGCACTGTCCGCTGACAATATCCGAATTCATTCTCTGTATGGCATTGCTGTATGCGTCCTCTCCCCCAAAATCCGTATAATATTCCTTTACCTCGATACGGTATTCCTGATTCGTCCTGTTAAACGCTAAAATCCGGTTTCTGACGTTATAATCTATGATCAGCGTTCCATAGGTAATAATCTTCTTTTCCGGCACCTCGGAGCCTTTTTTCTTCGTCAGGTAAACCATTTCCGCCTGATTGGAATCGCTTTCCCCGTCCCAGCCGGATGTGACAGCCAATATCCTTCCGTCTTCCAGCATAGTGAAGCCTTGGACGCGGCCTTCATCAATATCGGCATTTATCCAGTTCAGCACTTCCTGCGGCTTCTCATCGCCAAAATTATAAGTATACAGATAACCGTTGACGCTGAACAATAAATCCGTGCCCACCCCCTGTGCAAAATTGAAGTTTCCGTTTCCCATGGAACTCAGTGCTTCTACCTTATCCCCTATTTTCTTTCCTGCCACATCAATAGTATGTACTTCAAAGTTCTGACTCCAGTAGGTGATCAGCACCTCGCCGCTCTTTGTGGCAAACAGGGAATTAATCCAGTTATCTGCTTTCAGGTCAAACAGTTTCTTCCCTTCCTTATCCATAACTACGACGGATTGGTCATATCCCATATAAATATTGCCGTCCTTGTCCTCTGTCAGATACTGCACATAAAAATCGTTGGGATTCTCCAAAATCGAATCCAGATTGATTTTTTCCGTCACATTCCCGTCAAAACCGATTTTCCAAAGTTCCGTTTTCTGTCCGACAGGCACCCGGGAAATTCCGTCTCCTACCGTGGCTTCCGACGTTCCCGCCGCAAAGCTGTGCATTTCGCCGCCGTCGGCACTGACTATGACTGTGGTGGAAGTACCTTCCGATACTATGGCCGTATCCGTGCTTCCGCCTATGCCCTCTGCGCTTTCTGCATCTTCATCCTCACTGTCCGCGCTTTCTCCCTCACTGCCCGTTCCGTCCGCTGCATTTTCTGCTTCCGTTCCCTCATTGTCCGCGTCCGCTGCATTCTGGCCCTCTGCCGATTTCGCTGCCGCAGAGGTTTCTGCACCGGTATTTCCGCTTTCCTCCTGTGCTTCCCCTTGGCTCCCTTCCGTACCTTCTGCCGGTGCCGTGCCTTCCGCTCCGGCTTCCGTATCTCCTTCTTCCTTCCCGGCTTCCCCATCCTGTCCGTCCGTGCCGTTTTCTGCCGTATCCTCATATAGATAAGTAGAAACTACCGCCAACAGGCTTCCGTCTTCTTTTATGGAAGACCGCATCATAGTTTCATCTTCGCCGATGTCCAGCAGTACCTTCTCCGGCGTTGTCTCTCCCACTTTCAGTTTCCCCAGATAATTCTGATAGCTGCTTGACTCATCGTCCCATCTGCCCGAAACAAAATATATAGTGTCTCCAATCACAGTCATCTGATCCACATTGTCTTCTATAGGCAGTTTGACAAATTCCGGCACATAGACAAATTCCTTCTGCGCCGTGGTTGCCCCTTGGTTCTTCCCGCAGCCTGCCGCCATTGCTCCGGCCAGCAGCACAGCCGCCGCTCCGGCCAGCCTTTTCAGGCTGCGTTTCTTCCCTTTTCCTTCTTTTCCCATTCTCTTATTCAGATTCAACTTTTCCTGCCCCTTTCTCACAATCCATATGCTCCCCGGCATAAAAACCGCCTTGCCGTCTGCCGTCCCCTTTTACTCCTTATATGTGCCTTCCAAACAGATAGACGCAGAAGCTGCAGGACAATGCTTCCAAAAATATATATTTGAAAATATATTCACACGTCTTTGCATTAAAAAACACCATATATAGAATATCATATATGGTGCCTTTATACAATCTTGCATTTCTTAATAATTTCTGAACGCTTTACTTCCGCACCCTCCGGATCAATATCCCGTTGCGCAGCAAAACATTGTCGATATAATGCCTCTGGAATACCACTTCCCCCTCCCTGGGCACTTCCACATCTTCCTCTTCGCAGTTAATGATAACTTCCACGTAATCATTCTCCCAAGCCACTTTCATAAACTCTATCACCCGCGGGCGGTTGATTTTATTTGGGAAATGAAAATGTCTGTCGCGGAGAAGAGGTTCTTCCTTCCGAAGATGAATCAGGCTTTTCACAATTTCAATCCGGTCATGGAACTCTCCTGCTTCAATGGCCTCCCACGGCATGCATCGCCGGCAGTCCGGGTCATGCCCACCTTCCATGGCAATTTCCGTGCCGTAAAAGATGCAGGGACTGCCCGGCATGGAAAACAGCACGGCCAGCTGCTGGAAATAAGCATCCAGATTCCTTACGTCACTGCGCAGACGCTTCGTGTCATGAGAATCCAGCAGATTGAAAAGCACATCATTGGTCTGCTGCATATAACCCGTATAGCAGCGGTTAATCGTATATTCAAAGTCTTCGTTGGTCAGCCCCTTATCAATCCAGAAATCCTTAATGCTCTCCCCCAAGGGATAATTCATGACCGCATCGAATTCATCCCCCCGCAGCCACGGCATGGCATCATGCCATATCTCGCCCAGAATATAAATGTCCGGCTTAATGGCTTTCATCCTTATGCGCAGTTCCTTACAGAACACATGGGAAATCTCGTTTGCCACATCCAGCCGAAGGCCGTCCACGTCATATTTCCTTACCCAAGTCTCGCATACCCCAATCAAATATTCGCGGACTGCCGGATGGTTGGTATTCAGCTTGGGCATATCGTCAAAAAAGGCAAAACTATAATACTGCCCTGTTTTTGCCGCCCCTCTGCTCCGGTCAAAAGGCCACTCGTTAATCATAAACCATTCATAATATTCCGATTCCGGGCCTTTCTCCTGCACATCCAGCCATGGCGCGAAATATTTCCCGCAATGATTGAATACCCCGTCCAGCATAACCTTCATCTGCCTTGCATGGGCTTCCTCCACCAATCGGATAAAGGTTTCCTCCGAGCCGAAGTGAGGATCTATCTTCATATAATCCGTGGTATCATATTTATGAGAGGAGGGCGCCTCATTGATGGGTGTCAGATATAACCCGGATATGCCTAAATCCTGCAGATAGTCCAGCTTGTCAATAATGCCCTGGATATCTCCGCCAAAAAACTCGGAATTCTTCACGCCTCCCTCACTTCTCCAAGGCAGGGTTCCCTCCGGATTGATAGACGGATCTCCGTTGCAGAACCGCTCCGGAAAGATCTGATACCATATGGTATCATTGACCCAAGACGGCGTTACCGGAATATCCGCCGGGTTCATCCAAGGGAACACAAAACACTGCCTGCTCCTGCCCTCCAAGTGCATCTGAGCCTCACTGACAAAACCGTCTTCAAAATAGTACCATTTCTCCGTATCCGTTATCAGTTCAAAATAGTATTTCAGCCGCTTAAACTGCGGCTCCATTGTGGTTGTCCACCAAAGCTGGTTTTTCAGCCTTTTCTTAAACGGGATATTTACCGCATCCCCGTTCCAGTGTTCTCCGCCTCCCAGAATCCCCGACTTAAAGGGATCCCCCTGCACGATATTCACATATTTTATGTCATATCCGGTGCGGATATTAATTACCAGCTGATTTTCATTCAACGGATAACAATAGTTATCGTTTGCCCTATGATATACCGCATTAAAATCCATGTTCCATGCCTCCTTTTCTTAACAACAGATACAATATGAAACAAATGCCGTCCGTCTTGCAGTTCTCCTCCCTCCTGTTTGGAAAACGTTTTCCTTTCCGGCAATACTTCCCTTCGTCAGACTATTTGGCTCTCCCCGCAGCAGCCTGATGCCCAATCCGGCCAAAGGCCGGCCTTAAGCATAACCCGACGCCTGCGGGAAAAAGTCCGGTTATTACAAAATGGACATCCTCTAATTCTTAAAGCTATGGATCGGTGCCGGAATCCTTCCTCCCCGGTTCACAAAAGCCTCACAGGAAAACCGGTTCACCGGCATAATGGGCGCATAGCCCAGCAGGCCGCCGAACTCCACAGTCTCTCCCACGCCTTTCCCGATTACCGGAATAACCCTTACCGCCGTAGTTTTCTGGTTCACCATCCCAATGGCCATCTCATCCGCAATCATCCCGGAGATTGTGGACGCTTTCGTATCTCCCGGAACGGCAATCATATCCAGCCCTACCGAGCATACGCATGTCATAGCCTCTAATTTCTCCAATGTCAGCGCCCCTGCCGTCACCGCGTCAATCATGCCCTGATCCTCGCTGACCGGAATAAACGCACCGCTCAGCCCGCCTACATAGGAAGAAGCCATTACGCCCCCCTTCTTCACCTGATCATTCAGCAGAGCCAAAGCCGCCGTAGTCCCGGGAGCCCCTGCATATTCCAAGCCGATTTCGCAAAGAATATCCGCCACGCTGTCCCCGATGGCCGGTGTCGGTGCCAGAGACAAGTCCACGATGCCAAAAGGCACACCCAGCATCTTCGATGCCTCCTGCGCCACAAGCTGTCCTACCCTAGTTACCTTAAATGCCGTTTTCTTTATCGTCTCGCACAATACTTCGAAGTTCTCTCCCCGCACTTTGCTCAGAGCCGTCTTTACTACCCCTGGCCCGCTCACTCCCACATTGATGACTTTGTCATTCTCCGTCACCCCATGAAATGCCCCTGCCATAAAAGGATTGTCGTCCGGTGCATTGCAGAAAACCACTAACTTTGCGCATCCGAGGGAATCGTCCTTCTTCGTATACTCCGCTGTCTGCAGAATAATTTCCCCCATCAGTTTCACTGCATCCATATTGATCCCCGTCTTCGTGGAACCTAAGTTCACCGAACTGCAGACCCTCTCCGTGGAAGAAAGAGCCAACGGTATGGACTCAATCAGCAGTCTGTCCGCCGAAGTCATCCCCTTTGACACAAGCGCGGAATAACCTCCAATAAAATTTACCCCCACCTTATGGGCCACTTCATCCAATGTTTCGGCAATGGACGCAAAATCTTCTTTGCTTTTGCAGGCCACACCTCCCACTAAAGCAATGGGTGTCACGGAAATTCTTTTATTTACAATAGGAATGCCGAAATCCCGGGAAATCTTTTCCCCGGCCTTCACCAAATCCTTGGAGGCCTCATATATTTTGCCGTATATGTTTTTCTTCAGTTTTTCCAAATCCGAATCCACACAGTCCAACAGGCTGATTCCCAGCGTAATCGTCCTGACATCCAGATTTTCCTTTTCTATCATTTGGTTTGTTTCCGCCACTTCAAATATATTAATCATAATTTTCCTCCGCAGTTGCCTTGCGTGTTCCTTTCCTTCCGTCCAACCGTCCAAACCTAAATGGCTATGCTTTAACGCATTTTATCCTTTTATATCCGGTGCATTTTGTCAAAGATTTCTTCTTTCTGGCACTTGATGATAACCCCGATTTCTTCTCCCAGCGAATTCAGTTCATCCACAATTTCGCCGAAGTGCTTCTCCGTCCGGTTCATATCCACAATCATCATCATATTGAAATACCCCTGCACAATAGTCTGGGAGATATCCAGAATATTAATGCTGTTCTGCGCAAGATATGTGCATACCTTTGCAATAATGCCTACCGTGTCCTTCCCCACTACCGTAATAATAGTTTTTTTCATAGTCAATCCATTCCTTTCCGCCGGAACGTGTCCGAAAAACAGTCCCGCCATCTGCAAAACTATGTATCGTTTTACCAATCCGCATCATTCATGCAATCTCAATCACTTCGGAAACTTCGCTCCGCTTTGCCACCCATATAGGGAAGTCCCCGGCCTTATATCCGTTATCCGCCATGGCAATCTCCACCCTTACCGTCTCATAAGCCAATTCCGGCAGGTTATTGTCCTTGCTTAGATGCCCTAAAACAACGGCCTGCATATTGTCGTTCAGAATCCTGCTGAGAAGCTGCCCGGAAAGTTCATTGGACAAATGCCCCCGTTCCCCTAAAATCCTTCTTTTCAGGGAATACGGATACGGTCCTACCTGCAGCATGTTCACGTCATGGTTTGCTTCTATCAGAAGGGCATTCATCCCTTTCAGGCATTCCACCGTATAATCATTATAGCAGCCGAGATCCGTTACGATCCCGATTTTTTTCTTCCCATGGATAATGCGGTAGGCCACCGGCTCTGCCGCATCATGCGAAATACGCATGGGATTCAATATCATATCCTTGACGATAATCTTCGTATCTGCCTGTACCTCCTGAAACAGCCCTTCGTCAATTTTCCCCAGTGAGGAAGTCTCTCTGATGGCCTTCAGCGTTCCCCGCGTCGCATAAACAGGCACCCCATACTTTCTGGACAGCACGCCCAGCCCGCTGATATGGTCTGCATGTTCATGGGTAATGAAAATTCCGTCCAATTCCGCCGGCTTCACGCCCAACGCCTTCAGCCCTTCCTCTGTTCTCTTCCCGCTGATTCCCGCATCCACCAGAATGTGGGTAGTATCCGAGCCTACATAGATACAGTTCCCACTGCTTCCACTGGCTATACTGCACATACGCATAATTTCATCCTAATCCTTCCGTAATTTTACTTCTCCCAAAAAATCTCGATGGTGTCCCCGTTCTTTAACGGCTCCATATACTGCGCCTTCCGGCCGTTCAGAAGCGTCACCACCGACGACCCGTGCAGCCTGGACAGGTCAAAATCAATATAGTCAAATACATCCACAAAAACATAGGCAGGTTTTCCCGTCATAGCCACCGGCTTGCCGTTCACAAGCACTGCCATGGCTACCGGCTCCGGCTGCACCGCCGAACCGCCGTTCCTTGTCCGGGAAGCCGGCTGCTGCCCGTTAGCCGGCAAAGATGCCGGCCGCTGTCCTGCCGCTGACGGAGAGACGGACCCCAATTCTGCGGATGACAGAGATTCCGGCTGCCGTTCTCCGGCCGGCAGCGAGGCGGGCCGCCCTTCCGCCGCTGACGGAGATTCCGGCCGCTGCCCTATCGCCGACGGGGATCCCGGCCGCTGTCCTATCTCTGACGGGGATTCCGGCCGCTGCCCTTCACCTGACACCGGTACTGTCTGCACTTCTGCCGCTGACAAAAATGCCGCCCGCTGCTCCGTGCCCGGCAGAGATTCCGGCTCCCGGTGCGCTGCCGTAGAAGAACCCTGCTGCCGCTCCTCCGCATGCCGTCCATATCCCTCACCTGTGCCATAAGAAACATCCGTGCCGTAGACAGTATCCGTACCCCAATCCTCCCCTTCTTCCGTTTCCTCATCCCAAGTTTCTTCCCCGTCACGCCCCGGCTCTTCCGAAAGCGGCAATGCCCGCACCGGCTCATCTGCCTTTATCGTCCATTCCAAGGAAAAATTCTCATACACATAAGTATTCATGTCCGCCAATTTATTATTCACATATACATGCAGGTTTTTATCCACCAGCACATCCATAAAATCCGCCACCTGCTTAACGGTATAGTAATTCAGCAGCTCAATGGCATCGTTTTCCCTAATGTCGTAATACCTGGACTGCAGTTCACCGTTGACGCTGGCAAACTTCGGCAGTTCCACCGTCTGTCCGTTTACGATCATGCGGATTACATCGCCAAACTCCGGTAAATCCCCCAGCTCCATCGCTGCCGCTTTTCCTGCCGTGGACGGAACCACCTCGATTTTATCACCGTTATGAATCGGCGTATGGATATCCGCTTCCCGGCCGTTGACGCTGATGGAGGCCACCTCACCCAGCTGCCCCCGTACAATCCTAGCTTTCCCGTTTACCGTAAAATTCAGTTCCTTCCCTCTGCGCGGGAACAGTCCTTCGTTGGGAAATTCCGCCTGCATTGCCGCATCCACCACTGCCAGCATGCTGTTGTCAAAAAGCTTTACCCTCTGCTCATTGAAAAAAGCAAAGATAAAATTATTACTCTGCTCATAATAACTCAGGCAGATGCCGACAGGAGTTACCAAAAGGGAATCCTTGACAATATTATCCTCCAGAAATTCTATGGAATTCATCACTTCTTCCCCGCGTACCGCTACCCGCTCCTTCTGAATGCCCAATTCTCCGGCCAGCTTCTCGGTATATCCGGCCAGCTTGCCGCCGCCGCCCACTACAAACACGGCACTGACCGACTTCCCTCCGTTCAGTTCCTTAATTTTATCGGAAACCTGAACCGCCATTGACTGCTGAACCGGCTCTGTCACTTCCAGCAGTTCCTCCTTGGTAATCATCTGAGACAGCCCCATAATGTCTTTGTAATTAATTTCTTCACAGAATTCCGCATCCCGCTTAATTTTCTCCGCCGTAACGAAATCTACCAGACAATGCTGTGCAATGGTTTCCGTCAGCGCATCCCCTGCAATGGGAATCATTCCGAAAGCCGTCACGCTCCCGTCCTTTGTAATGGAAATATCGGATGTCCCTGCGCCCACATCCACCAAGGCGATATTCAGCATCCGGTACATTTCCGGAATTGCCACCTGTATGGCCGCGATAGGCTCCAGCGTCATATTGGCCACATGGAGTTCCGCCAGTTCCACTGCCTTGTACAGCCCGTCCACCACATCGTCCGGCAGAAATGTGGCAATCATATCCGCCCCCATCACCCGTGCCTTGTGCCCTTCCGGATTGGTCATGGGATAATGGTTGATATAGTAATGCACCACCGAATATCCCACACAGTAAAATTTCATATCCGTGTCGTTTTCCGTCTGGAACTGCTCATATGCCCTCTCCACACCCATAGTGGTCAGTTCATATATATCCTCCTGCGTGATTTCCTTGTCTCCGCCGTATTCGTTTTCCACCGATATATTCACGGTGCGCAGCACACGTCCCGCCGCCGCGATGCACACATCGGTCAGCGGTATTCCTACGGCTTCTTCCAGTTCCTCCCTGACCCGGCGGATCGTCGCCCCCACTCTATGTATATCATGAATCTGTCCGTCCAGCATGGCACGGGTATCATGTTCCTTTATTCTCTGCGCCACTACATAAAAACGGTTATTGCTCCTATATCCTACCGTCCCTACAATGCTCCTCGTTCCGATATCCAGCCCGAAAACCATTTGCCCCGAAAGTTTCTTTCCCTCTGTCACAGATATTCCTCCAATTTCCTATCAATCTGCCGGTATGTATCCGCCAGGCTGCCCCCATTGTCTATCACAGTCCGGCAATGCTCCCTATATTCCGATTCCGAAAGCTGCCTGCCGAAAATTCCCGTTATTTTTTCCTCACTGTAGGAACGGGATTTTTTCAGCCTTTCCCTCCGCACCGGCTCAGGCGCATAGATATACCAAAGTTCATCCACAATCTCTCCGTATCCGTCCTCTATCAGAAGAGCCGCTTCAATAAAAAGAAAATCCAGGCCCTCTTCTCCCCGTGCCCGTTCTATGGCGGATAATATATACTTCTTCACCGCCGGATGAATCAGCCCGTTCACTTCCCGCAGCAGTGCCCCGTCGGAAAAAATCTTCTCCGCCATAGCCGCCCTGTCAATCTGCCCGTCCGGCATAAGAATCTCCGGCCCAAGCAGCCTGCACAGTGCCTTATGGCATTCCTGCCCCGGCTCCTTTACCTTATGCGCCACCTGGTCCGCCAGCAGAACCCTGCAATTATATTTCTTTCCGATATAGTCCAGCACCTGTGTCTTCCCGCTGCCTATGCCGCCCGTAATGCCAATGATTTTCATAGCCGCCTCCGTCTATGGCTTTCTTTTCCTATGTTCCCATGCCGTTTCCCGGTACCGCATCCGGAAATGCATCCGGAAATAAAAGTTCCGTTTTGCATAATCCATATCCCAACATTGCCTTTCCTAGATATGCTGCCTGCACAATCTCACTTTGCCTCATACCAATTGTCCCCGGTATGCATATCAATCTCCAAGGTAACTGCCAAATCCGCCGCGGTCTTCATCTCTTCCTCCAGTATTCTGCCCACTGCCTCTATCTCATCCTTTGCCGTCTCAATCAGCAGTTCGTCATGAACCTGCAGAATCAGCCGCGATCTGCGTCCCTCTTCCTTCAGCCGCCTCCACACTTTGATCATGGCTATTTTAATAATGTCCGCCGCCGTTCCCTGAATAGGGGAATTCATGGCCACTCTCTCCCCAAAGGACCGTTGCGTGAAATTGCCGGAGGAAAGTTCCGGTATCGGTCTGCGCCGGCCGAACATCGTCGTCACATAGCCCTCTTTTTTCGCCTCCGCCACCTGTCTGTCCAAGAAATCCTTTACCCCCGGGTATGTGGCAAAATACTGCTCGATATATTCCGCCGCCTCTTTCTTGGAAATACTGAGATCCTGACTCAGCCCGAAAGAACTGATGCCGTAAACAATGCCGAAATTTACCGCTTTCGCATTTCTTCGCTGCAAATCCGTCACTTCCTCAAAAGGCGTATGGAATACTTTGGAGGCAGTGATCCGGTGAATGTCCTCGTCCATCTTATAGGCTTCAATCAGCTGCCCGTCCCCGGACATATGGGCAAGCACCCGCAGTTCTATCTGGGAATAGTCCGCATCGGTAAAGACAAATCCCTCCTTCGGCACAAATACCTTCCTGATCAGCCTTCCCAGTTCCATCCGCATCGGGATATTCTGTAAATTCGGCTCCGTGGAACTGATGCGCCCTGTGGCCGTAATCGTCTGGTTAAAAGTACTGTGAATCCTGCAGTCCTCCCCTATATAGGCCGCCAGCCCTTCCGCATAAGTGGATTTCAGCTTCGTCAGCCCACGGTATTCCAGTATTTCCGCTGCCACCGGATAATCCGGGGCCAGTTTATCCAGCACCTCCGCCGCCGTGGAATATCCGGTTTTCGTCTTCTTTCCGCCCGGAAGCTTCATCTTCTCAAACAGGATTTCCCCCAGCTGTTTCGGTGAATTAATGTTGAAATCCGCCTCTGCTTTCTCGTGAATGCTCTCTTCCAATTCCGCAATCCTGCCGTTTAACGCTTCTCCGTAAGCTTTCAGTTCATCCGGCTTTACCATCACGCCTTCCCGTTCCATATCGTAAAGCACTAGGGAAAGCGGCATCTCAATCTCCGTCATAAGCCGTTCCATGCCCGTCTGTGCCAGCTTCTCCTTTAAAACCGGAGCCGCCGTCCATTCCACATAAACAAGGAAACAAGCATATTCCATCAGCTCCTTTCCCTTTTCTTCCGCCGCTTTCATAAAAGTGCTTTTCCCGAACAGCTGCGTCCTTCCCGGAATCGTCAGCCCCAAATATTCTCCGGCAATATCCTCGGGCATATAATCGCTCTTCAGCGGATTGAACAAATATGCGGCTATCAGCACGTCAAACAGCTTTTCCGTACAATCCGTATTCAGATATCCGTACTTCTTTTTGATATCATAAGTCACAAGGTTCACTTTCCCTGCCGCTTCGGCCAGCTTCCCGGTCAGGTATTCTTTGGTCAGGAAACCCTCCTTTTTAAGGAAATAGATTTCCGTCCCGCTAAAAGCCAGCGCCACTCCTACGAAATCTTCCTCTTTCCGGCTGTCCTCTATCACCTCAAAAGCCACGGAATCATCCGCCCCTGCCTTTGCCAGCTTCCCGAAAATCTCCTCTGCCTGAGCGAAATCGGTAACTTCCCTGAAATATTCTGCCTGCCGGTTCTCGGACCCCTTTTTCTCAAACCGTGCCAGCATATTCTTAAAGCCAAGACGCACAAACTGCTTATAGGCTTCCTCCGTATAGAAATCCCCTATTTCCGCCTCTTCATAGGCAAAGTGAAATTCACCATTGATATTGATGGTCGCCAATACCTTGCTCAGATCCGCCAGTTCCTTATTGGCAATCAGCGATTCCCGCACCGATTTCTTTGTGACTTCCTCAACATGGGCATATAAGTTGTCCAGCGAGCCGAACTGCACCATCAGTTCCGTCGCCGTCTTTTCCCCTACCTTAGGCACACCCGGAATATTGTCCGACGCATCTCCCATCAATGCCTTTAAATCAATAAACTGGGTCGGGTTCACCCGGTATTTCGCTTCCACGTCCGCCGCATAGTAATCCTCGATTTCCGTCCGTCCGCCTTTTGTCTTGGGGATACGGATTTTAATATGGCCGGAAGCGATCTGAAGCAAATCCCGGTCGCCGGAAATCAGAGCCACCTCCATCCCTTCCCTCTCCGAACGTTTTGCCAAAGTTCCCAAAATATCGTCCGCTTCCAGCCCTTCTTTCTCCACAATCCGGATCCCCATGGCCTGAAGCACTTCCTTCATCACCGGTACCTGTTCCCGCAGTTCCTCCGGCATAGGTTTTCTGGTGCCCTTATATTCTTTATAGATTTCATGCCGGAAAGTAGGCGCATGCACGTCAAATGCCACGGCCAGATATTTCGGCTTTTCCTCCTCCAGAATCTTAAACAGGATATTCAGGAAACCATATACCGCATTTGTATGCAGCCCTTCCGCATTGCTCAAGTCAGGCACTCCGTAAAACGCCCTGTGCAGAATGCTATGCCCGTCTATCAATACTATCTTATCCATATCCTACCCTTCCGTCCCGTCTCTTTCCATCTACAATATGATAACCAATACAATAATTGTTATAATAACTATAATTGCCAAAATTTCCACGGCATACACAAGATAATGGAGCCACCGATAAAATATCATCCGCCGCCGTGCCTCCTCCAGAAGTCTGTCCAGTTCGCTCTGCAGGTCAAAGGTGCTTCCCTCCTCCAGACGGACCATGCCTTCCTGTATCAAAAACTGTATGCTCAGTTCTTCTTTGCAATCCTTGCAGCTGAAAATATGCTCCATAAAGCCTTTCAGTTCCCGGCTGTTCAGATCGTGATTCAAAAAGTCGGTCATTCGTTTGTTCGTTTCCTTACAATCCATGGCTGCCCCCACAATTCCCGCCAAACTTCCTGCAGCGGTATCCGCTTCCGATTTATACATAAAGTACTATACACTAAAACAGCGCTTTTTTAAAGACTATATGAAAAAATATTTAGAGCATGGTAACAGTTCAGCCTGAATGTAATGTTGGGAGGCGGACGCCCGTGCGCGAGTT
>CAJUIM010000043.1 GCA_910586275.1 uncultured Lachnospiraceae bacterium
TGCCGGCCACTAAAAAAACTCGCGCACGGGCGTCCGCCTCCCAACATTACATTCAAGCTGAACTGTTACAAATCATTTTTCGGTTTCGGCTGAACCTACCGCAATGACCGCCCAAAACCGAAAGTTGATTTCCGCGGCCCCTCCGCCAAATCTATTTGACATTCAATCCGTGCATAGTATAATATTAGGTACAGACAGACATAAATAATCAATGATTTAAAAGGATGGAATAAGACCTATGAAGAAGCATAACAAAAAGCTGCTTCCCCTTCTTCTTGCCGGCTGCATCGCTTTCGGCGGATGCGGTGCCGCCGGCGCAGATGCCCCAAAAGAAGCGGAGGGAAATACAGAAGCGGAAGAAAATACAGAAACGCAGGAACCGGAAGAAAATACGGATTCCGCCGGTAATCCCGATGCCGCAGAGCCGGAACAGCCCGCGGAGGGGACGGAAGAGAGCACCGAAAAAGCGGCCGGCTCTTCCACCTTCAACACCACTTTCCCTTCCGCCAGCGTTGACCCGGTCATCCCTCCCCCCCTTGTCACGCCAGACACGGAATCCCGGACAAACGGGGACAACGGAGAAACACACAATATTGTGGGCATTATTACCGATGCTACTCCATATTCGGTTTCCATACAAGTTCCTGACGGCAGTTTTTATTATATGACCATACCGGAAACCGGCGTAACCGGAAATCTGAATTCCGTCACAATCGGGCAGTTGGCAACTTTAACTTATACCGGCTCCTTGGATGAAAACCATGCATCCCTCGTAGGCATATCCAGCAGTTCCATGATTACTGGGATTTATCTGGAAGAGTATGCTTTTGCCATTAAAATCATCAATGCGGCAAGAGCCATGGATTTGGTTGCCCTCTCCAATCTGATGGATTATCCGGTTTTCTTCGAGACTTATGATTACAAAGGCACTGTCAACACTGTGGAGGATTTCCGTTCCATTAATAATGAAAGAATATTCACGGAGGAACTGGTTACCCGGCTGGCCGACTATAACCTGTTTGACCTGAAATATACCGATGCCGGTTTTGTCATGGGAGACGGCACTCCCAGCCTTACTTTCGATGTTGACGACGACGGCATCCTGGGCATCGTCGGCATCAACTCCGGAACCATGCCGGAAAAAGACACCTCCGAAAAACAGGAATAAACAGAAACATACTTACAAAAACCCCTTTCACGCAGCTTTCCGCTCACTGCATGAAAGGGGTTTTTATCACATGAAGCCCTATGCCACTCTCCTCACCGACAGTATGGTCTTATATGTTGCATGGGTTATCTTTATTCCCGACTTAGGCGTGCTGGCATGCACAATATTTCCGTTTCCTATGTAAATTCCCACATGCCCTGCATAACAGATAATATCCCCCGGCTGGGCTTCGGAATAAGAAACTTCCCTCCCGGCGCTGCGCAGTTCCCACGAAGTACGGGGCACGGAATATCCCTTATCTTTAAACACCCTCCATACAAACCCGGAGCAATCGGCCCCGTCGGTCAGGCTGGTTCCGCCGGCCACATATGGATTGCCGATAAACTGACAGGCATAATTGGCAATGGACTGTCCGCCCGCACTGCCTCCGGAAGGTATGCTGGGCGAAGAGGAACCGGAACTGCCCGATGAGCCGGAACTTCCTGACGAACCGGAGTCGCCCGATGAGCCGGAACTTCCTGACGAACCGGAACTGCCCGACGAACCGGAACTTCCTGACGAACTGTTTGCCGCTGCAGCCGCTTCCGCTGCCCGGCGTGCCTCTTCTTCCTTTCTTTTGCGTTCTTCCTCTTCCCGCCGCTTCCGTTCCTCCTCTTCCAGTTTCTTAATCTGTGCCGTCTGCTGCTTTATTTTTGTCTTGTAGGCGGCTGCCTGCTGTTTTGCCCGGGCAATCTGCACATTATAGTTTTCATACTCCTGCTTTTTCTCTTCCAGCAGCTGTTCCATATATGCCTGTTCTTCTTCCAATTCATGCTGAGCGGCTTCCAATTCCGACTTTTCCTCTTCCAGCCGATCCCATACCTGCTGCGCATACGCCTTGGCTTCCTGATATTTTTCCAGCATCTTTCTGTCATAGGCATAAATCTGCTCAATATATTCCGCCTTATTCAGCATATCGCCAAAACTTTCGCTTGTGAGAAGCAGCTGCATATACGAAATATCCCCTTCTTCATATATAAACTGAATCCGGCGCTTCATCGCCTCATACTGTTCGTCCTCCTGCTGCTTCGCCGCGGCATATTCTGCCTCCGTCTCCCGGATCTGATCTTCCTTCTCCACGATTTCTTCTTTTAATATATCTACGCTGGCAATGATTTCCACCACTCCGGCATCCAGTTCTTCAATTTCCCCGCCTATTTCCTGCTGCTCATTCTCCAGACCGGAAATCTGGCCCTGCACATTATTCAGTTGTTTTTTGTTCTCTTCCTGCTGTTTCTTTATTTCCGAAATGGAAGAAGCATACACCTTTCCCGGAAAAGAACATGCCATAAGGCATACTACGCCTATGCCGATCCACCCTGCAATTTTCTTTCTCATAAGCAACCCCGATTCGTTCCCTTTCATCCAGTCCGCCAGTGCCCACTAAAAAATGCTTTCCCCAAAACATGTTTACGCTCTGGATGCAGTCCCGATTTGTGTCGTGTTTCCGAGCATTTATACTTTTCCATATTCAAAAGCCGCCGCAGGCTGCATGAATTGAATCCAAAAAAGCATAAGACTCCGGCAACAGGGCGAAAAACGGAACGGCAGATTAGAGTTCGCAGTTTTTCACCGTCCTCGGGAAAGGAATCACATCCCTGATATTCCCCATCCCGGTCAGATACATCACGCATCTTTCAAACCCCAGCCCGAACCCGGCGTGGCGTACGGAACCATATTTCCTAAGATCCAGATAAAATCCGTAGTCCTCCTTATGCAGGCCCAGTTCGTCCATCCGCCTCTCCAGAGTTTCCAAACTGTCCTCCCTCTGGCTTCCCCCAATGATCTCACCGATGCCAGGCACAAGGCAGTCCATAGCCGCCACTGTTTTGCCGTCTTCGTTCAGCTTCATGTAAAATGCCTTAATCTCTTTCGGATAATCCGTCACAAATACCGGCCGCTTAAATTCTTTTTCCGTCAGGAAACGTTCGTGTTCCGTCTGCAGATCACATCCCCAAAATACTTTATATTCAAACTCGTCATTATGTTTTTCCAATATCTCGATGGCCTCCGTATAAGTCACATGCCCGAAATCGGAGTTCAGCACATGATTCAGCCTATCCACCAGTCCCTTATCCACAAACTGATGAAAGAAATTCATCTCCTCTTTGGCATTTTCCAGCACATAACGGATAATATGCTTCAGCATGGCCTCCGCCAGCATCATATCGTCCGTCAGATCCGCAAATGCCATCTCCGGCTCTATCATCCAAAATTCCGCCGCATGTCTTGTCGTGTTGGAATTTTCCGCCCGGAAGGTCGGACCGAATGTATATACGTTTTTAAAAGCAAAAGCATAGGTTTCCACATTCAGCTGTCCGCTTACGGTTAAATTCGCCTGTTTCCCGAAGAAATCCTGACTGTAATCAATTTCCCCTTCTTCTGTCCTCGGAAGATTCTCCGCGTCCAGCGTAGTCACCTGAAACATTTCGCCGGCGCCCTCACAGTCGCTTCCTGTAATGATTGGCGTATGCACATAAACAAATCCCCGCTCCATAAAGAATGTATGGATTGCATATGCAATCAGGGAACGGACACGGAACACTGCCTGAAACGTATTTGTCCGTGGGCGGAGATGGGAAATCGTGCGCAGATATTCAAAACTATGCCGCTTTTTCTGAAGCGGATAATCCGCCGTAGAAGCCCCTTCCACCATCACCTCGTCCGCCTGCATTTCGAAAGGCTGTTTGGCTTCCGGAGTAGCCACGATTGTCCCTTTCACAATGATTGCAGACCCTACGTTCAGTTTGCTGATCTGTTCGAAATTAGGCAGTTTGTCACTATAGACAATCTGCAGCGGCTCAAAAAAGGTGCCGTCATTGACTACAATAAAACCAAATGTCTTGGAATCGCGGATACTCCTGATCCATCCTCCAACCGTTACCGTCTCACCCGTAAATTTCTCCCTATCCCGGTATAAATCCCTAATGTCTGTTAAATTCATCTCTCCAACTCCCTTTGCTTATTTTTGTCGGTTTTCAAAATTTTTTCCCTCTTTTCCCATGAGGATCCCTGTTCCGAAGCGGCTTGGTTATTCGCCGTTTCCTACGCTTTCCCCGCTCCCCTGCGCTTCGCTCACCAAAGCATTTTCGCCAAGCAGCTTCAGCACTTTCAGGCTCAGCAGATATTCCTTATATCCTTCCGTATCCATGGTGGATTCTATCCCCTCTGCGGTTCCCCCGGAAAGCTGCGCCAGTTTCTCCAGTTCCTGCCGGAATTCTTCTTCCGTCACCTGCAGGCCTTCCGCATCGGCAATCGCCTTTATCATAATCTGCTGCTTCGCATATTCCACTGCCTCCGTACGGAATTCTTTCATATAAGCTTCTTCATCCATGCCGTAAACTTCCATAAGCTGAGGCATAGAAAGCCCGTAAGCCGCAGCCTGCGATGTCAGATTGGAAATCAGAGTGTCCACATGCCTGTCCACCATTGCCTGCGGAGGTTCCGCCGTAAATTCGCATTGGGCAAATACCGCTGCCATGGCGGCATCCTCTACCTGCTGTTCATAAGCGGCAGACGCTTCCTCATACAAAGTATCATATACATATTGACGATATTCTTCCACTGTGCCAAGGCCTATGTCCAGCCTTTTCACAAACTCGTCCGTCAGTTCCTGGGGCTCCGCTGCCGTAATGGAATTAATGGTCACCGTAAATACCACATCTTTCCCGGCCAGCTCTTCATGATAGTTTTCGGGGAATGTCAGCGGCACCTCCACCGTTTCTCCTACTTCTGCCCCTATCAGCCCGTCCTCAAACCCGGGCACGAACTGCCCGGATCCTATGCCAAGATCCTGTCCTGCCGCAGTGCCTCCGTCAAAAGCCACTCCGTCCAGCGTGCCTGCATAATCAATGTTTACCGTATCCCCCTCAATCACTCCCCGGTCCGGATTTATGCAAAGCATATTCTCAATGTAGGAATCCATTCTTTCGTCCGTAACCTCCGGCTGGTCCGCCTTCACTTCCACTCCTTTGTATTCCCCCGGCTTCACATAGTCCGCCGCCTTTATCCCTGCAAGGTAGGCATCTTTCCCATATTCCTTAGTGGAAGCTGCGCTGCCCGCACCGCCCGCCGCGCCGTTGTTTTCCTCTCCCGCTTCGGCCGGTTTGCTGCCGGTTTCTTCCCCGGCTTCCGTCGCTTTGCTGCCGGTTTCCGCCCCCGCTCCGGCCGTTCCGCTGCCGCCTTCTTCCTCTGCTGCGGTCTGCTGTCCGCCGGCTTTGCCGTCCCCGCCGCAGCCGGCAAATAATACGGCCATACCCATGCAAAAGGCTGTGGCAGTGATTTTTATTGAATTTGTACGCTTACTCATATTCCGCATAGTCTCCTTTTCCTGCCGGGAATCTCACATCCGCTTCCCGCATGCTATACAAATCAGGCAATATTTCAGTTATACCACAAAATTCCCTTTCTTAAAACCCTTTTTATCAGTTTTTAATAATTTTCAATTTCCCCTATACTTTCTCTACACATTATCCGATAAATGTGTTATAATGTAATCAAATCTATGTTGCACCCTAATACGAGGTTTAATTATTGATTATTTTATGATTAGCCTGCGCAGGAACCGATTCCTGCGAAAGTATGATTTCAAGGACGAAAGGAGGGGAGTGTCATGGCATACAACAGTATAGCACTTAACAATGTGTATAATTATTACATGACAACTTATGCGCCAAGAGGTTCTTCCCGTTATGATACCCATAAGAAGAGCGAACTTCGCAGCATATATAATTCCATTGTTAAACTGAACAAAGAATCTCCTTTATATAAACTGGACAGCAGCAAGGAATCCAAAAGTTTTGCTGTAGGTATTAAGGAAGATGCCAGAGAACTCCGCAATGTAATCGCCTCTTTAGGAGGCTTGGACGAAGAGAAGATTCTGAACAAGAAAGCTTCTTATTCCAGCAATGAAGATATTGCGACGGTAGTATTTACCGGCGACAGACTTGAAAATGCCGAAGCGCCTTCTTATGAGATAGAGGTACGCGCCTTGGCATCCAATCAGGTAAATACCGGAGCTTTCCTGCCAAACACCAAGGTACAGCTTCCGCCCGACACATATTCTTTTGATGTGCATATTAACGATCTGAATTACGAATTTCAGTACAACGTAAAAGAAGGGGAAACGAACAGAGCTGTCCAAGAACGTCTGGCAAAACTAGTCAGCAACGCGGATATCGGCCTGAATGCAGACGTTGCAGAAGACGGAAAGGGCAATTCCGCACTGCGTTTCCGTTCCACGGCAGAAGGACTGAAAGACGGCCATATGTCCATCTTCCTTGTATCGGATGATTTTACCAGTAAAAGAGAAGGTTCCGTTTCTTATTTTGGATTGGATCAGATGACCCGCCCGGCAGCCAACGCGGAATTTTTATTGAACGGCAGAAGTCTCACTTCCCATTCAAATACTTTCTCCGTTGACGGCCTTTTTGAAGTTACCTTAAAAGGGCTGAGTTCCGGAAAAGGCGATACGGCCACCATCGGCCTGAAAACCGATGTGGAATCCTTGGCCGAAAATATCGGTTCCTTGGTAAAAGGCTATAATTCCTTTATCCGCCATACCGCCCAATATCAGGATAATTTTGCCGGCAGCCGCAGGCTTCTCGGAGAAATGCGGGGAATTACCGCACGTTATAACAGTCAGTTTGACATTCTCGGGCTGAATCTTCAGGAAAACGGTACCATTGAAATTGACAAGAGCGAATTGAGGCATGCAGCTTTTTCCGAATATGCCAAAGAGGATTTTTCTGCTATCCGTAACTTCGCCAACACCCTCGTGCGTAAAATGGATCAGGTTTCCTTAAACCCGATGAATTATGTCAACAAAACCATTATCGCATACAAGAATCCCGGCAAAAACTTTGCTACGCCGTATATCACAAGCGCATTCAGCGGAATGTTATTTAACAGCTATTGCTGATCATACCAACGTTATAATGTAGCATCCGATTCCCGCAGGCAGCATCTGCATTTGGCCCGCTGCCTGTGGAAATCGGATTCTATTATGTCATATCGGAATATATGGTATATAATTGCCCCATGCTTTCACGTTTCCCGTGACGGCATGGGGTTCCTTTTACAGCGGAATATTGCCGTGCTTCTTATACGGGTTTTCCACCGATTTATTTTTAAGTGCCCGTAAGGCTTTCAGAAGCCGTTCCCTGGTTTCCTCCGGTTTAATGACTTCATTGACATAGCCCCTGGATGCCGCCACATAGGGATTTAGGAAGCGGTCTTCATATTCTTTCTTGCACTGCTCCCTCATCGCCTGAGGATTAGGCGATGCCTTAATTTTCCGCTTAAAGGCGATGTTTACCGCCCCGTCGGCTCCCATAACCGCAATTTCCGCAATGGGCCATGCGAATACCATATCCGCCCCCATCTCCTTAGAATTCATGGCGATATAAGCCCCTCCATATGCTTTCCGCATAATTACGGTGATTTTCGGTACGGTAGCTTCCGAATAAGCATACAGAATCTTTGCCCCATGCCGTATAATCCCGTTATGCTCCTGTGCCGTACCCGGCAGGAACGCCGGCACATCCACCAGCGTCACAAGAGGTATGTTAAAGCAGTCGCAAAAACGGATAAAGCGCGCGATTTTATCCGATGCATGATAATCCAAAGAGCCTCCCATGGCCGCCGGCTGGTTTGCCACGAAGCCTACTACCTTGCCTTCCATACGCCCCCAGCCAATGACCGCATTGAGGGCAAAATCCTTCTGCACTTCAAAAAAACTGTCCTCATCCACAATACAGTCTATGACTTCCTTCACATCATAAGCACGCCGGGAATTATCCGGCACAATATCCCGGATTCTGCTCCCTCTGTCGCCTTGGGGCAATATTTTATTTATGTTTCCTACCTTCCCGATCATCTTATTTACCCCATAAAGAAAGGACTGCCGTTCTCCGTTATACTTCACCGTAGGAGCCTTTTCCGTATTGTTGGCAGGAAGATAGGAGAGCAGCTTCCTCACGCCCATCAGGCACTCCCCTTCCGACGCGTAAGTAAAATGGGAAACCCCGCTTTTCCTGGCATGCACATCCGCGCCGCCCAGTTCCTCCACGGTCACCTCTTCGTTAATTACCGTCTTCACCACGTTGGGGCCTGTAATGAACATTTTGGAAATATCCCTTACCATAAAGATAAAGTCGCAGATAGCCGGCGCATAGCAAGCCCCGCCGGAGCAAGGCCCCAGAATCACCGCGATCTGCGGAATTATGCCGGATGCCTTTGTATGCCTGAGAAACATGCCGCTGTAGCCGCTCAGGGAAGAGATCCCTTCTTCTATTCTTGCGCCGCCGCTGTCATTGATGCAGATAAGCGGTGCTTTCATTTCCATGGCCATATCCTGAATCCTGCAGATTTTGAAAGAGTGATATTCACCCAGCGTCCCGCCGATTACCGTAAAATCTTCACTGGCCACGAACACCAGCCTGCCGTCTATTTCTCCATATCCCGTCACTACGCCGTCCCCTGGCACACGGCGTTTATCCAAATCAAAATCATCAATGCGGGATTCCACAAAACCGTCCACTTCCACAAAAGTATCTTTGTCAAGCAGTATCTGTATCCGTTCTCTTGCAGTCAGCTTTCCGATGGCATGCTGTTTTTCTATCTTGGAGGAACCTCCGCCCAGCTTGGCTTTTTCACGGCGCATTTCCAATTCCCTGACTGCATCTTTCCAGTTTACGTTTCCCATTTCCACAATACTCCTTTATCTATTTTGTTTTGAATCTATAATATTTTGATATTCAAATCTTTTAGGAATATTATAGCACGGATTTCTGATTTATCAAGTACCATTCTGTTTTCGTCACCGAATTCCGTTTTCAGCCAAGTGACAAGTCCAAAACATACGGACAGTCAGCACAATCCGGCCAAACACCCGCTGCACATCCGGAACCACAACTTTCTATGGTTCTGTATGCGCACCGGGCATTTGGCCGGATTGCGTGAACTGTCCATATGTTCCCGGCCGGAAGCAAATTCCATGCCGGGCAGTTTTGAATGCCTTCTGCATGCCTGAAGACAGCCTTCGGTGCCCTTAAGGCTCCGCTTCTGCCATCTCCAATGCTGCAGCTATTACTTTATCCATATCGTAATACCTGTATTGTCCCAGCCTGCCGCCGAAGAGGACATCCTTTTCCTGTTCTGCCAGCTTCCGGTATTTATCAAACAATAAATTATTTCGTTCGTCATTTATTGGGTAGTACGGTTCGTCCCCTTTGTTCCATATCGCCGGATATTCTCTTGTAATGACGGTACCTTTCTGCGTTCCGAATTCAAAATGCTTATGCTCGATAATTCTTGTATAAGGCACTTCCCGTTCCGTATAGTTCACTACCGCATTGCCTTGGTAATTGTCGCAATCCGGCATCTGCTCTGTCTCAAACCGCAGCGAACGGTATTCCAATGTTCCCAGCCGATAATCAAAATACTCGTCAATCATACCCGTATATAAGGTTTTTCCAAACTCCATGTCTCCGTTTGCTTGGCATGCCCGGATAAATTCCTTATACTCTGTCCCCGTACGCACTTCCGTTCCTTCCAGAAGGTTCTCCACAATTGCCGTATAGCCGCCTACAGGAATTCCTTGATATAAATCGTTAAAGTAATTATTATCATAAGTAAACCGCATGGGCACCCGCTTAATAATAAAAGCCGGCAGTTCCGTGCAGGGGCGTCCCCACTGCTTTTCCGTATAACCTTTAATCAGTTTTTCATAGACATCCCTGCCCGCCAATGACAAAGCCTGTTCTTCCAGATTCCCGGGCATGGAAATATGGAGCTCACTGATCTGCCCCTCTATCACAGCCTTCGCTTCCGCGGGAGTCCTGACCCCCCACATCTTGCTGAAAGTATTCATATTAAACGGTAAGTTATATAGTTCATCCTTATACACCGCAATCGGCGAATTTACGAATCTGTTGAATACAGCGTACTGATTAATATATTTCCACACTTTCTCATCGGATGTATGGAAAATATGCGCACCATACTTATGTACCCGTATCCCCAACGCTTCTTCGGTGTAAATATTTCCGGCAATATGTTCCCTCTTATCAATGACAAGGCATTTCCTTCCCCTTCTCCTCATCTCTTTTGTAAAAACTGCGCCAAACAGCCCGGCACCTACTATCAGATAATCGTAATGCATGACGTCATCCCTTTCGCATTAATCCTTCAGCTGATATTTTTCTAATTGCATGTAATCATCCATCAACTCCAGAATCTTTTTGCGCCCGGTCTTATTCAGCTTTACATAATACTGCATGACACGGTTTTCAAGGATTTTCTCACCAAGGCTTGCTCCCTTTTCCAAAGAACTGAAATCCACCGGATTTAAATTCAGCTTGTCGCACATTTTTATGACCGTCCCATACGCCATGCCTTCAATCCCCCTATCCAGTGCCGTTACAAGCGTGCTGTACGGTATCTGCATTTCGATTGCAAATTGACGCACACTCTTGTACTGTGTCAAAATTTCTTTCTTTAATATTTCTGCCTTTGTCATATTTGGCTTCCTCCTGTCACTCTTCTTTGTGTTATCATTGCTCAATATAATACGATACAGGCATCCGATTAGGTCGAATAGATATATTATAGCACATATACGGTATTCCGTCACCGTTTTTTGATAATGTATTCAAATTTTTAAGGATTTTTAATACTTTCTAAAAAAAACTTTCATTTTCTTCCCCGTTTATCACCTTCTGTTGTAGACAGGTTCCTGCCATATACGGCAAATTTCCCGCCATACTTCCTCTGCCCTACAGGAAGGAACCTTGAAAATGCACAATGCCATTCACTTAAGCCGCAGAGCGAAAGCGTGTCCGAAGAAAAACAGGATTCCTGACGCGGGCTGTGGCTTAAGTGAATGGCATTATAAAAATACAAAGAAGACTCCGCCGCCTGCATGTCTCACCGGCCCGCCGCCTGGGAAAATGCAATATGATATGAATTACCGTACAAACATATGAAAATATTTGTGAATCGAAACTGTTCGTCAGAGTATGTCCGCATAGGAAGCAGTTCCTCTGTCTTACAATATCATCTTAGACGTTACCGTTCCACCCGTCAAGAAACTATGCAAAATCCGCATAAAAGCTTTCTGCCGGCTTACGGCAGCATGCCCCGCCGCATATTGCGGCTATTCCCCGGAGGAAGATGCCGCCGCCTGCCTTGCGGCTGCGCCCAGTTCTTTCAGGAACGGCATAATTGTATTCTCCAGTATTTCCGCAATTGTTCTGTCTTCCTGATCCCGGATTGCCGCCCCCAGTGCACACAGCTGTCCGTTCATCTCCTGCTTTGAAATATGTATCCTCTCCAAATCCAGTACATCCGAAACCCTGTTATATACTTCCACCGCCCAATTCAGCCCGTCCATGCATTGATTTTGGAACACATCCGTATCCGGCTGCCGGCTGCCTTTCAGTTCCCCGCACAATGTTGCCATTCCCGGAACCAGTTTCTGCAGATATTCCTCCAATGCCTGCAGTGCCTCCCTCTTTTCTTCCTGCATATGATCCATTTTAAATCTTCTCCTTTCCCAAATCCATTATTTTCTATTATTATACTGTTTTGCCGCACTCAGGAATCAGTCCCCACACTTCTTCCGTGCCCCGCCTAAGTGCAGGGCAGTGTTAATATGCTTTAAAATTATACTTATGGGGAATCTTTCCGCCCTCTCCATAAAGGCTCTCGTACAGTTCGCTCCATAACTGTGCCACGGAGTCTTCCCCTTCGCGTATATCTTCCACTTCCAAGCCTCCGTTTTGCTCCAATAATGCATATGCTTCCTTCTCCCTGCCCAGACGATGCAGGGCACTGATGTAATAGAACCGTACTTTGGAAATCTCCTGCCCTTCTGTTTCCATGGTTTCATAAAACTTGCAGAGCGTCTGATCCGCGCCGCACAAATATAAAATCTTAAATCCCTCTTTTAAATAGGAAGGATCCGCCCGCCGCATTTCCATGCCTTTTACCATATACTCTGCCGCACGCCCAACCTTATTCCGCATCAGGCTGGTACAGCTCAGTGCATGGAAAGCCCATGGATTTTCTGCCGCACAAAGTGATTTTTTCAATTCCTTCTCTGCTTTTTTATATTTTCCGGCCATATAATAACCAAGTCCCATATGATAATGAGCATACCAGTTTTCGGCATTTACCGCTTTCAGGCTTTCTTTTAAAAATGCCGCATTCTTTTCATCTATGAAAAATTCATCCGGGCTTTCGGACGGTTCCGGGCAATGCAGCACGGATGTCTCAAAAAAACGCTTCCATCTCTTCAGTGATTCCTCTTTCACTGCAAATTTCAGATGCTCCGTCATCTTCCCTTGCTGTTGCAAGGCTCCGTAACCGCTTCCCGTAAAGACTGTCGCCGCCTCCCTATGCGCCATGGATTTCGTGTCCGACAGCCTCTGTTCCATCCTTTCCCATATTTGGTCAAGGCACAGTTTTTCCGTAAAGCAGGCGGCACGTTCCGGATGTTTCTGACCAAAAATTTCCTGCGGAATCTGCACTGCGCCATACCGCTCCATCCACTCCCATGCCGTATGGGGCGCCATCGGAAGGCATCCGTACTGCGTCTTTCCCAGTCCGGCCTGTATCTCAATATATCTGCCCGCCTGATCCGTCAGAAACTCCTGCCAGCGATCCGAAGCATCGTTGTTCCCCCAGGAAAACAGCTTGCGGCTCTTTAACCTTGCCGTGGAAACATGCAGCAGGCCATAACCCGTCCGGTCTATATTGGCAATATATTTGGGGCTTTTTTCCGGTATATGAAAAAAATAATCCGTTGATTTTCCGATATTCTTATACTCCGTAATATCGATGCCGCCCACAACGGGCAACGATACTTTCCTCACGGTTCCGTCCGCATAGGTAAATGCCTCTTCCGCAGGGACAATGATTTTTCCGCCCTCATATTCTTCCACGGCAATATTGCTCCACCAGTACATAGGAATCACTTCATCGCTTTCGTTTACGATACGCATCCGGCAATTCAGGCAGGGACTGTCTGCCTCCAGCCAGAAATCCATCTGATAGGAAACCCCTCGGATTCTTTCATACTCATACATGCGGAGCACGGGAATGCCGCTCTCCATTTCCGTTTCCGCAGTATACAAAGGTTCCGTGGTAAGCGGTGAGTGCCCGATGACCCCTATATTCCATTCCACGCCGCCGGAAAACCATGCATTCCGTACCGCAAGATTGGAAAACCGGAGAACGTCATTGGTATAAAGCAGATTCCTGCCTGCTTTTTTATCCCACAGCTGCCAGAGCCGCCCTCCGTATCCGGGCAGAAACACGGCTTTCAGATCATCATTTTCCAGTACGGCCGTCTGTACCTCCTTCTCGGAAAGCTGCCTCTTATAGCCGTTGTACTGCCGATATGGATAGACATTGTTCCTGCGCCCATAGCCCTCATATATTTCGTCATCCTCTTCCAGACAAAATGTCAGCTGATTCTGCAGAATCACCTCTCCAAGCAAATCAGGCAGACTGCTTTGTTCCCCAAGACAGGCTGCTCTTATTTTCATCTTCTCAAATCTAAGGCTCGGCAACATATAATCCTCCTAATAAAATCAGTCTCCCAGTTCCTCACAGACTTTCTCTGCAATCAGTGCCGCCCCGGCCGCATTAGGGTGGGTGCCGTCGGACGTATACTCTTTGGCATTCTCATAAGTTATGCCGCAGCCGTATACATCAATTACGGCATCCCCCTTGGCATGAGCCACTGCTTTGATACAGTCATTATAATTCTTTGCCGTCAGCCCATGTTCATTCTGGAACGGGAACGTTTCCCCTTCTTCGTTCCATCTGGATACTTCCGCTATCGTACAGCAGAAAATCTCCGCATCGGGATACCACAGATGCATCTTATCCAGCATCAGCCCGTAAGCCTCGCTGAAGTTCTGTATATACCCCTCCTCCACCGGCGACACGCCGTCATAGCTGCCAAGCGGAATACCGTTAATTAAATCATTGGTCCCCATCAATATAATAATAACGTCCGGCCATGACCCCTCCGGACTAGCCAAATCGGCCACCCTTTGGTTCCCGCAGGAATAAGCCCCCTCATGATTGTCCTGGGACTGCCCGCTTACCGTGCTGCCCGAATAAGATGCATTCCGGCACAGTTCCATTCCCGTCCGCCCGATCACCTGCATCCACCATGTCTCCTCTGCCGTCTGCACATCTCCGTATTCCGGATAAAAAACACTGTAATTTTCCGGGATATAACCGGTAAAGGTAGAGATGCTGTCCCCGCAGACCGATACTTTTTTCCCGGCCCACCGGGACACTTCTTCCTCCTCCGCAGGCTCCCCTGCCGCATCTTCCTCTTTGCTTCCCTCGCTCATGCTTGCGCTGTCCTCTGCCGCATTACCCTTCTCGCCTTCTTCTCCGCTCTCTTCTTCGGCGGATTTCTTCCCATCCGCTTCGCTGCCTTCCTCTTTCCCTGCCGCATCCGAAGCGTCGTTTGCCGTCCCCGTCCCTTCTTCCACACTTTGCTCCGCTCTGCTTCCGCAGCCCCAAAGAACCAATGCCATCAGAAAACCCAATGCCAAAGCCATCCGCCTTTTCCTTCTCCCACCGCCCGAAGTCCCCTTATATTCCGTTTTTTCTGCTCCCATAAACCGTTTCTTCCTTTCCCGTCCCATCCGCCTGTCCCGTTTTGCCGGTACAGCCGGAAAGCGTGTCTGAAAATAGGTTTCTTTCATCTCCAAACACGCCTTTCGTAAAAAAGCATTTTCTTATTTCCTGAATATAGACTGTCTTGCACCATGCATTGTCCCACTGTTTTTCAACACATCATCCACCGCATCCATCCGCAGGCCCGCATCAATAAAGTCGCAGTTCTTGCAGAACGGATAGTTCTGCCTCCCTGTCCGGATTGCGTCTCTGAGAATCTGATATTTCCTGCTGTTCCATCCGTCTTTCAAGGACACCTCATGCAAATCCGCCAGATCTGTCACCTCAAAATTATCGCAGCAGCAGATTCCCAATTTCCCGTTTGGCATAATCCACATATCCGTATACGGCATCAGACAGGTTTCCTTAATTACCTTATCCGTAGCCGGCTTATTGGGCGCGCTTCCCGCCCGGTTGGTCAATACCTCCTTCAGATAGCGCATCTGAATAAGCACGTCCACATCCTTGAATTCCTCCGGATGCTCTAAAATATATTTATATATCTTCTGAATATTTTTATGCAGCTTCATATCCATGCAGTAGTTGTTGATTACAAGCTGATCCACATAGGGAATGATTTCCTTCATCTTTTCCACTGTCAGCAGAAGGCCATTGGTAGACATGAAAATAAACGCTTCCGGCAGCTTCTCTCTGGCATATTTATGAAACTCCACAATCCGTGTATCCAACAGCGGCTCATTATTTCCATACATTGTCAGATGCCCTTTGTATCCCCACTCCGAAAGCTGATCGATAATCTGATAGAACAGTTCATCCTCCATCCGCATATACGGACGCTTTTCCGCATACTTATTTGCCGTACAGAATTCACATGTACTGTTGCAGCGATTGATTGTCTCCAGATTTACCACCAAGGGCTGCGGCACCTCTTTGGCGGACATAAAATATTCAATATAATTCCTCTGCAGTTTCCTCCGCGTGACAAACTGCAGCTTCAAATAACTTTCACTTGCCAGCCACGGCAAATATTTTCTTGCATTCCAGCCCAATTTACCTAAAAAATTGTGTACTCTAACCGGCATCCGTATTAATCTCCTTTATAGTCTTGTTTTTTTCACAGAATCGCCCTGACAACTTCCTTCTGTTTTGCATATATGCCTATGGGACCTTATTGATCCCCCATGCTTTAAACATCATAGCACCTTATGAAATAGCGGTCAAGTGATTGGTTAACCGGACTACGGAAATCGGCGTTCGGTTAACCGAACTCCCTTCCCTACCGATAATATGGCAGAAACCTGACAAACAGACTATACGCAAATGCCGACAGTACATAAGCCATAATCCCCAGGCAAAGCAGCTTCTGACACCATTCTGCCGGCCTTGCCACCGGTTTCTTCCGCTCCTTCCCTCCTGACACAGCCGCAAACCGCCGCCCGCCCCAATCCAGCAGGTTCCACAGCTTCTCCACGCCCAATGTCACCAGATACATAAGCGGCATCAGCACCGGCAGGATATATCTGCCCTGAGGCTGGTATTCCCAAGTATAGGAATAATAAATGCTAAGCCCTATAGTAATGGCACAGAACAGCGCCATGCCGCAATAGAACATTGTCTTTTTCTTCCCTTCCTCTTTCTTCCTCTCTCCCGCTTCCGTCATCCCGGCATTCTTCCACAAAAGCTGCACCGGAAGTATGGCGGCCGTACATGCCGCAATCCAGAACCGCTTATAATAAAGATAAATAAGGCCGTGGGTCGGTATCTGCATCGGCCCGAACATGGCTATAAAGCTGTCCCGCAGCAAAGTCAGATAACCGGTCCCAAAAAGCATATCCTTCAAGGGTGTTCCCGAATTCCGGTAAGTAAATCTCGTCAGCGGGTTGAATTCCTCCGTGGCAGTCAGAATAGCACATTCCCGCCTTGCATCTATGGCAAACAAGTCGCCGTCATAAAGAACCATATTACGGATAAACCACCAGCCAATACCCGCCAGCACAATCACTGAAATGAAAATGCCGTTTTGCAGCAAAGGTTTCCATTCCACCCATAGCCTTTTCCCCTTGGGCATATGTATATATTCCGACACAAAGAGCAACATTGCCGCTACAATAATCCCATAGGCATTATAATAAGACATGGCACACAGAATAATGCCTGCGGCCAGCTGAATACACTCCTTTTTTCCATATCCTGTCCGCTGTGCCCGCAGCAGGGCATGAAAGATCACCGCCA
The DNA here is from genome assembly GCA_910586275.1 of uncultured Lachnospiraceae bacterium. Lineage (GTDB taxonomy): Bacteria > Bacillota > Clostridia > Lachnospirales > Lachnospiraceae > Kineothrix. The sequence goes on from CAJUIM010000043.1 coordinate 17,105, forward strand.
CCGAAAGCATAGCCATGGAATCCGTATTGACATAGGAATGAATGAAAATATTCTGGGGCAGAAATACGGTCATTATGGTAAATACCCACTGCAAATAGGGGTTCTTCCACGCCTCCTTCGCCGTTTCCCTTACATAATAAGCCATAAGCACGCCAAAAACCGCATTTACCATACGGGCCGCCAGCAGCAGCACATAGCTGTCCGAAGTGAACAGCTTTAAAAACCGCAGCAGAAATCCTTGCAGAATATATGTCAGTATCGGCTGAAAGGCGTAGGATGCACCATAGCCGTCCAAAATAATCTCCGGATCCGCCCCATGCGGCAGCCTGCCATGGCTGCAAATGTAATTCACTACTTTAAAGCGATTGATTTCATCCGGCGGATCGCCAAAAGTCTGCACCGCGGCAAAGCAGGCAATCGATGCAAATACCAGCAGATAAAAAATGACCTCTGCCGCAACCTCTCTTTTTTTCCTACATTCTGCTCTTCCCATACTCTCATCCCTGTCGTTTTCCATGTTCTGTCGTTTGCCATCTTCTATTATATGCCATCTTCTGTCGTATGCCATCTTCTGTCGTATGCCATCTTCTATCATATGCCATCTTCTATCGTATGCCGGTTCCCGATGTTCCGGCCGCTTCCGTCACTTACCGGACTCCCCCTGCGGCCGTCCGCAAGCCATTCCTTCCCTCGCTTTATGCCGCCGCAGCCCCGGATCCGGCCGGCGCAGCCTCTCCGCAGCATGCCTAAAATCTGCCGTACAGATAAATCTTATAGGGAGAAGCCTCCGTGCCGTAGTCTTTCACAAACTTCAGTCCCGCCGCCTCCGCATTGGTCAGTTCAAATCTGGAAAATAGATACCTGCCGCCCAGCTCCTCAAAAGCCTCCCCGTCCATATACAAGTTCCTGTCCCCGATCTGAAAACTCTTGCTGTCGCTTACCACAGAAGGCTCAGACCCCGAATACAGATAGGCCCTGGCTCCCCAGTCGTCATAGTAAATCCGGCTCTCTTCCACACGTTCCAAAGCCGGGGCGATGATCCGCCGGAAATCCTCTTTATATTGTTGGGGATAAAATCCCAAATATCCGTCCAAAGTGGCAATTCCGTTATATTCCAATACCGCCGGATGCAGGCCGTAAGCCACCGACCATTCCCCCCCGTAGCCGATATCCTCCTTGATTTCCCGGAATAATTCCTCGGAATAAAACTCCTCATAGTTCATCCGGTCCGCGGTCTTTCCCTTTACCGCCTCTATCGCTTTATTTTTGCAGGTAGCCAGCAAATCGTTATATCTGGTAGGAGAAAGGAAAATCACCGCTATGGCAATCCATGCCATGCCGTTTGCCGCCAGCCTTCCAAGCCCCGCCAAGGCACTGCCCAAACCTTTTCCTGCCTTTTCCTTTTCTGCCGCGGTTTCATATATGCGCTGCAGAATAATGAAAAAAGACATATACCAGAGAAACGGGCTGAAAAAGACGGTACGGTTAAACTGAAACCCTTTCAGGAACGGAAACAAAGTCTCCACGCCCCGCCGAAATGCCCCCCAATTATAAATGCCATATACAACACTGTTAAATACCAGCACAAGCATAAGCAGGTTATAGATATCATGGAACATTCCCTTCCAATCCTTCTTCGCAACATACCGGTTGTTCTTATATAAGAAATAGAACATGCACACCCACCAGATAAACCGGTCATGGACGCTTTCCGCATGAAAATTCCCATGCAGCCATACATCCAGGCTCTGGGCAAAAATCTCTTTTGCCGTCAGATCCGCCTCTGTCATGGAAACCCGGATCGTCTCCGCCTCCCCGAACAGCATCATCGCAAACAGCCGGTATTCAAATGCCACATATCCTGCCGCCAACACGAAAACCGCCCCGACCAGCGGCCATGACAGCTTTTTGTCCCGCATCCGGAGCCAGACTGCCGCTGCCACAAGATAGGCCAAGATAAAAAAACCAAAGTAGGAGAAATAAGACAGGAACGGATAACAGAACAAAGCGGCATACAGCTTTACGGAAGGCCTTTTATATATCCGCCGGAGCAGATACAATGCCAGCGGCACAGAAGCGAACGGAATCCCGAATGCGGGAAACATATTCAGCACCCCGTAAGCGAATCCCGCCATTGCCACAAGGGGACGGTAATCCTTCCTCCTCTCTCCGTACCAATCCCCCGCCAGCAGCCATACGCCGGCAACGGCAATGGCCACTTTCAGCAGATACCCTGTCACATAAGCGGCAAAGGAAGGCATGACCATATATAAAACCGTATACAGCGACAGTTCGGAAGGCAGATTATCCCTTGTCACCCCGCCCAGAAAAGGCACTTCTGCCCCATGGGAAAAAAAACTTCCCGTATTCTTCATCATCTGAAACTGCGCCACAAATAAATCCAAGTTATCATGAACGGCAATATAGCTGGATTCCCCGCACACAATATATATTCCTGCCGCACCGGCAAAAAAAAGCCCTATTATCACCCAATACCAATAACCCACAAATTTCCTCATCCTATCCGTACCCACTCCTTTCCCATCAGACACCCTCATTTAGCGGAAAACAAGCGTGCCAGTACACCGGAGTATTTGATTTCGTCATACAGCAGCATGGAGAGCGCACAGTAAAACAATCCCATGCTATAGATCATATAACGCGGCTGGGAAAAGATAGTTACGCCCACAACCCCGCAGTTAATGGCCAGCCCCAACAGCACAATTTCGGCAAAAGTCTGAGTTGCCTCCGGTTTCCCCCAGCTTTTACGGACACATATCCCCCGGAAATACAGCCCCATGTAAAGCAGATAAGCCAGAACCGCATAGACATTCAGAACCCGATGCACCCTGGCAACGGAATTCACAAAACCCTCCCCGATATTAGCCAGTACCACCCGGATCAGATTTCCCTTCTCCTGCCCCAGCAAAGTCTTTACCATGCCGCCGCAATATTCGTCATACTGCAAAGCAGCATGAACCGGATCCCCGTCCCCATGTTCACGGATATAACCCTGTACCACCGGATTGATCATTCCATAGCCGATGACATCATAACTGTCCGCATAATGCGTCATCAGCCCCATGGAATCCTTGGGCGCATATGATATTTTGCAACCCGCCTCCCCGGCCTGCCTGTTAATTTCCGTATAAAACCGTTTCAGCGTCTCATCCTGAAACAGCCTGTCATCCGCTTCCCCCGAAGTATATATCAGCGTGCAGAGCACACCCATGGAATTACCCGCATGCTCCACCCACTGCCCCCGCACCAGATAATTATAAAGCCGGTCCGCCCCTTTCCCTGTCAGCAGAAGCAATGCCGTCAGCAGAAGCAGCCCCAGCAGTTTCTTTCCTTCCCGTTTCTTTATCAGAAAATACAAAATGAAAACCACTGCCATCAGGCAGAGCGTCAGCAGCATCTGCTTTCTCAGGCTGACCAACAGAACCGCCAGAACTGCAGTTCCTGCCAGATTCCTTGCCCTTTTTTCCATCATATATTTATAAAGCTGCACAATAAACAGCACATACAGCGGAAATCCCATGCCTTCCGTCATTATGCTGACCGTATAAGAAGAACCTCTTTTGGCCACAAAACGGTTCAGCAGTACTACGCCGATCTGAAAGCAGACCGCCAGCACCGCCAGAATACGGCTCCCCTCTTTATATTCCTTTACCGTCACCGCCAGTTTCCATGCCGCATAAGCCCCCAAAACACTCTGTACCGCAACTACCGGCATAAGATAATTCCCTTCCCCGAACATACGCCTAAAGACCCATAAGAAGGTAGGGTACAGAGGTTCCCGCGTAATATCCATGGCAGCATAGCTGTTGGAATCCACGCACCAGACCGGGCCGTCCAAAAAGGGGAAAATAAGATAAAACAGCAGGCAGAACCCTAAAAGTCCTATTTCCCACCGTTTTTCCTTATCCTGCATGTCCTGTTTTACTTTTCCTGCCCACTTCATACTATCCCGTCCGCTCCCGCCAAATGCTTTCTATGATTTCTCCTGCTGTCCGTCTTTCATTTTATGCCTTCTGATCATATTTAACTGAATTTCGAAATCTCGTCTATTTTTTATCGCCATATTAGATAATATCAGTCCCGAAAAAAAGGACTGCAGTGCCGCCAGCATGACAAACCCGCAGACAAACAGCGTCGGGAATTTTGCCACCAGCCCCGTCTGCACAAAATCCACCAGCACAGGAATAAAAAAGATTACGGAAATTATGGCCAAAAGCAATGCCAGAAGTGAAAAAAAGCCAAGCGGTTTATAGTCTTTATACAGCCGTCCGATAGTTCCCAGCACCTTAATCCCATCGGAATAAGTATTTAGTTTGGACTCGCTTCCCGCCGGCCGGTCCCGGTAATCCACAATGACGTTCTCAATCTGCATATTATTGGATACCGCATGGATCGTCATTTCCGTCTCGATTTCAAAACCCTTGGACAGTACCGGAAAAGTCTTCACGAAACCATAGCTGAATGCACGGTAACCGGTCATAATGTCTTTAATGTCACAGCCGAACAGATGATTGATGCTCCCCCTCACAAGACTGTTGCCCATATTATGGAACGGACGCTTATTTTCCGTGAAATAAGTAGAAGACAGCCTGTCCCCCACTACCATATCCGCATTATGCGTCAGTACCTTGTCCACCATTTCCGGGGCATACTCCATTGGGTAAGTGTCATCCCCATCCACCATCACATAACATTCCGCATCGATCTCGCGGAACATCCTCCGAATGACGTTCCCCTTCCCCTGCAGATATTCGTAACGTATAACCGCGCCGGCCTGTGCGGCAAGTTCCACGGTTCTGTCTGCGGAATTATTGTCATACACATAAACCACCGCCTCAGGCAATGCCTTTTTCGCATCCGCAACTACCTTCGCAATGGTTTTCTCTTCATTATAACAAGGTATCAATACTGCTATTTTGTCCATCACTTTTTCTCCTAATGTCTATCATTACCTTATTTTAACAGAATATCCCCCCACCGTCCATTAAAATCCCTGATAAATAAATTCCGCCGCACTATATTCCGGCCCATAATAGCCAAGCAGAATGGTATAAAACAGCAGCGCATACCATATGGCAAACCGCACCGGCAGCTTTTTCTTCTCAATGCGCTCCCTCACCGAGCCTTTCTGCTGCAGCAGCGACACGGCCAGCAGAATCAGCAGGGAAACGGCCGCAATCACCGCCTCAATCCAGTCCAGCCCTAAGGCAAAAGCCGCGCTGCCCGTCAAAGTCCCTATTCTCCGGAAGGAAACCGCCGCTTTCAGCATATGTACCGCCGCAGACAGAGATTCCGCCCGGAAAAAAACAAAACCAATATTGACAAGAAAAAACGTACGCAGAATACGGAATCCGCCCAGCCATCTGCTTTTCGGGGCAATATGGAATTTTACCATAAATTTCTCAAAAAACGGCTGCAGCAGTTCGCCGCTGACAATATAAAACCAATGCAGCAGCCCCGAGCCAATCACAAATTTCCAGTCACCCCCATGCCAAATGCCCACCGTCAGCCAAAGCACAAACATCCCAAGAAAAGTAGTCAGCTGCTTCCCCCTCTTCTTGCCGAACCGCTCCCGCAGCCTTTTCCCCAATTTTGTAAAAGTTCCCGTACGCAGCAATGGGTAAAACACATATTCCTTCATCCATACCCCTAAAGAAATATGCCATTTCCGCCAATATTCGGATATGTTTTCAGCAAAGAAAGGCGTCTGGAAATTCTCCGGCATCTTCAGCCCAAACGTCTGCGACATGCCCAGCACAATATCCATGGAACCGGAAAAATTCGTATATAGCTGGAACGCAAAACAAACCGTGGCAATCCATATAGGAAGCCCTGCATAGGAAGCATAATTGTCATATACCGTATTTACCACAATATTCATTCGTTCCGAAATCACCAATACCTTAAAAAATCCCCATACCATCCGCTGCAGCCCAAAAGTCACCTGCCGATAGTTAAAGGAATGGGGCAGGAAAAACTGTTCCCCGTCTTCCCGGTAGCGGAGAATAGGCCCGGATAATATCACCGGAAAATACATGCCGTATAAAGCCAGCCGGAAAAAATTCTTCTGCGGCACTGCGATTTTATTATATACGTCAATCACATAGCCTAAAATGGAAAACGTATAGAAAGAAACCCCCAGAGGAGCCAACAGCCGAAGCCCATGCAGTACCTCTTCATCCGCCCCCAGCATGCCGGCAATGCCGTTCACCGTATTTACCGCAAAATTCACATATTTCAGCACAGCCAGAATGCCAAGCAATGCAGCCGCAACCCCAAACAATGCCAGCCGCCTTTTCCCCGCATCCTCCGTTCCCGCCATGACACGGATGCCGGCATACGCGGCCAGGCAGGAAGCTGCCGGATATGCTATCAGCAGCCCGTTCCCCGTCAGCAGATAATAGGCAACACTCACCGACAGCAAAAAAAACCATTGCGTTTTTTTCGGAATCAAGTAATATATAAGTAAGATACACGCATAAAAACATAAAAAATAAAACGAAGTAAACGTAGCTTGCATAAAACAGGAGCCTTTCTATGAACAATATACAAAATATGCACAATATACCAAATTCTGAGAACCCGCAAAATCCAAAAAACACGGTGTCTTCCGAAAATACAGCATACTCCGGAACGGCTGCAGGCAGTCTTCTCTCCTCCGATTTGAAAATACACCATATCGGATATTTAGTCAAAAAAATGGAAGACGCAATCCATGCATTCCGCTGCCTGGGCTATACGGTACGGCAGGAAACAGCCTACGACGGCATACGCAGAATCCATATCTGCTTTATGGAAAAAGACGGTTATCTTATTGAACTCGTCTCCCCCGCCGAAAGCGATTCCCTTGTATCCGGGCTTTTAAAGAAATACAAAAACAGCCCTTACCACATCTGCTATGAAACACAGGATCTGGATAAGGAACTGGCTCTGCTCACAGCCGGCGGCTACACTGCCATCGACACCCCCACCCCCGCCCCCGCCCTAAACGGCCGGCGCGTGGTTTTCTTAATGAACCCCTTCCTCGGCATGATTGAACTGTTGGAGCACAATTGAACTGTCGGAACATGCCGTCTGCTTTTACAGCCTTCCATCCCCTGTCCATCCGCCCGGCAGGCCTGATTATGCCGACTGCCGCTGAATGGCATTATGGCATTCTCCTTATGTCAGTCCTTCACCTGACTTAAAATAATATCCGCCATTTCCCCCACGTTTTTCATCGTAACGACTTGTCCCATGGAAAACTTCATGCCGAATTCCTGTTCCACCGCCGCAATCAGGTTAATATGCTCCAAAGAGTCCCAACCGTCGATATCCTCGGAAGTAGTCTCGTCCTTAACCTTAATGGACGTATCGTCAAATACATCCTGAAACACTTCATTTAATGCTGCAAATACCTCTTCTCTGCTCATTTCCATTCTCCTTTTTTATCATTCCCTATACTGCTGCCTGCATCAGCCCTCTGCATTCAGTTCAATATACCTGTTTTTCTTTCTATATTCCGCCGGAAGCCGATACTCCCAGACCGCATTCCCCTTCTCGTCCTCTTCCACCTTGGCAAAACCCTGCAGTGCGTAAAAATCCTTCACCATCCGGTTCTTTGCGGTAGGATAATAATATCCTGTCACCGTGCGGATTCCCTGCTTCCTGCATTCCTCTGCCAGACAATCCATCATAGCATATTCCATGTCCCGTTTCAATACACGGCAGCTCATAATCCACAATTCAATATGGAGCCTGTCCCCTTCTTTCCTGCCGATTACCACCGACACCACCCCATTATCGCCGAACTTATCCTCCAGTTTCCCATATAAAGTAATATAATCCTCCGATGCTGCCGCCTGTTCAATCTCGCTCTGCGTATACCTCCTCGTAGTCAGGTTAAACTGATTGCTCTTATTCGTCAGTTGGGCAATACGCGCCATATACACCGGCTCAAAAGCCCTGACCGTCCCCTTCATCTCCAAGGAAGCCAAATATTCCCCATAATCCGCAAAGGAAGCCTGCTGCCTCTCACGCATCAGATTTTCCTTATACATTTCATTCCGCTTCCTGTCATCCTCGGACAGCCTAATCACCTCAAAAAACCCCGAATGATCCAACACGCGGATATACTCCTCCGGCTTACCGATTTCCGGCACCGCCGCCCCCGGAAACTGTGCGCTCACAATTTCCCGTTCCGCCGGATTATCGTCCACAAACACAAAACTTTCCGGCAGCAAATTCAGTTCCCCCGCCATTTCGGCCAAATTCCGGCTCTTCGGCTCCCAGTTTGCCTTAATGGATATAAAATCCTCCGGCTTCAGAATCCCCTCCGGATGCCGCAGCCCTGCCAAAGCATTTTCTTCCTCATTCTTAGAATTTACGTTCAGCAGCACCCCAATCTCCTTCTGCGCCTTCAGATATCCCTGAAATTCCGCATACACCTGCCCAAGGGAAGTCTCCTGCCCGATTTCCAGATTTTCCGGCCCATCATCCCCCACGACACCGCCCCACAGCGTATGATCCAAGTCCAGTGCCAATGCCTTTTTATTCTTCCCGAACAATGCCTTGATAATATTGCCTAAGTTAAAGGCAAACGACGGAATTGCCTGCATACACATACAATATTTATACATATGCCAATAAAAAGGATCCGCCCATCGGTCCAATCCGTAAGCAGAAGCCATATAATTCATATCATTCACATAAAAGCTGTCATGCTCCTCCGCATACCGGTAAAACCGCTCATTCAGCCTAGTCAGAAAACGGATCCGCCCGTGAATATCGCTGGCATCCTGATTCCCCAGCAGCCGATAAAAAGGATATTCAAAATTGTTCTGGATAACCGGGCAACGGTAATCACCCGCCAGCTTCTCCCACATTACCTCAAAATGCCGGTACTGCTCCTCCAGCAACGCCTCAATCTCCTCCCTGCTATCCCCCACCTTCGGATAAGCCGCCACATTCCGGTTACATGTATGAATAAAAATCAAATCCGGTGCAAAAGCCGCCAAAGCCTCCTGCCCGAACATCGCATCCTGAAAATACTGCCCATATTCCGACTCATAAAACTCCGGCTTTATCCCCTGATTCAGCAGAAAAAGTTCCAGAACACGGATAATATCATGGGTAGTGCTGCCGCCCAGAACCGCAATCCTTTTTTCCGTCCACCCTCCCGCGGATACACCTATCTCCCTCTCCTCCAAAAGCCTGCGCCGGATTTTCTTCGAATTTTTCAATATATAATCACTGTCAAAAGGATACTCCAACTCTCTCAATTTTACCCTTCTCCTCTTCCTACTTTTCTTCCGCAACTCAATCTGACCATATTCTACCATACTTTACAAAATGCCGCCACCTTAAATCACATAAGTCCATCCATGATTGTAACAGTTCAGCCTAAATGTAATGTTGGGAGGCGGACGCCCGTGCGTGAGTTTTTTTAGTGGCCGGCAGC
>CAJUIM010000044.1 GCA_910586275.1 uncultured Lachnospiraceae bacterium
AGGCACTGTATTTTAGTGCCTTAGTACCGCTGCGTTTGCCGCAGAGCAAAAGCGTATCCGAATAAAAAACATCGTTCCTGACGCGGGCTGCGGCTTCCGTTCATAACATTGGTTTGCCGCCGGGCGAAAGCGCGTCTGAAAAATTTATGATTCTGCAGGCATGCCGGGCACTGTTCCGGACGGCATTGGCTGTCCGCATGCGCCCTATCCCATCCTCCCCTGCCTCTCTTCCTCCGTCTTCCCATACCCCCTAGCAGCATCTATCCCTTCACTGGAGCGGATTCTGCCCGTCTGCTCCCAGTAAGTCTTATTCATCGTACATCTCAATATCATTTTCTGAGAAAGCCCCTTATAATGTTTCCCCAAGGTATAACCCGCATACCGGTATATACCTTCTATGTAAAGCCTGGGAATCATCCGCTTCTTCCCCGATTTCCACAAATGAGAAGAAACAGACTTCAGCATCGTAACCCCTTCCCCTTCCGAAGATATGCCGGAAAACACTTCCGGATGATCTGCCTGAGAAACCCCAAGGTCGAAATTACGGCGGAATTGCTGAGAAAAGGTATAATTATGGGAATGAATGACTTTCGCCCCGGCGGCATATACTATTTCATAGCCTGCCTGTATAGCCGCCGCCGCATAAATCATATCCTCGTTAAAAATAGTATGCTTAATAAAACCCCCCAGTTCATCATATATTTTCCTGTTATATGCGGCACACACATTGGAGCAGAAATATGTTTTTATGCCAAGAGACGGCAAGTCGGCTTTTGTCTTCCTTCTGCTTTCTTCCGGATAATTGAACATTCGCATATAACGTTCTATTTCACTGCTGTCCTCCGCCGCCAATTGGCGGGCATAGGATGCGGCCACCATTCCGTCTTCCAACGGCTTCACCAGATTTTCCAGCATATGCTCATCTTCCGGGACTGCATCCTGAGTCATCATGACAAAGACGGATGCATCCGATTTCTGCACTCCTTTTTTCCTCGTTCCCCCATGGTTGAATTCCCGCTTTGACAGATGCCATACATAAACATTGCGATATTTTTCTAAAAAAGAAGTGCCGTAAATGAGTCTTTCAAAATATTTCTGTTCCGTATTGAGCAAAAGAATCCGGTTTATCGGAACCGTCTGCTTTTCCAGCCTTTCGATTAGAGTAAAAAAATTTTTTTCCGGCTTATAGACCGGTATGATAATGTCTATCGTTCCCAACTGCAACACTTCCTTATCATTTCTTTCGGATCCTAAAACATGCCTGAGCGTGCCTTAAAACCCATTCCGGTTTTGCAACACGCTCTAATTTTACTCCCATATTCCAATTATTTCAAGTAAGGACTTGTATCGCTCTTAATCTTCTCACTGTAAGCCTGCACATCCGAGGATGCCGTATAGTTTTCGTTAAACAGGAAACTATGCAGCCATTCCACATTTTCCTTCAGATCCACCGGTATGACACAGCTTCCCTTGGAACCGATATTCCCCGTAGTGCGGTATGTCTCATTGGGGAAGCCCGCCTGATCCACAATATTATAACTGCTTATGTCACTCAGCAATTCCACAATTTCCGTCAAATCCAAAGAAGTATATATTTCATTGAACACATTATTGGCAATTTCATTCAGCGTGGCCGGAGATGCTTTCTTTGCCTCCTCCGCCACCGCCATCAGCACTTCCCTCTGACGCTCGGTACGTTTAAAGTCATCGCCTGCAGTATAACGGATCCGGCAATATGCAGTGGCCTGCAGGCCGGTCAGCCTCTGATATCCGGTCTGCGTCAGTTCCTTATATTCCCGCTTCATATCTTTAGCCATGGTAAACTGATAACTGTTCAGATGATTGATTTCCGCCTCATCCACATCTATCATGACCCCGCCCAACGCATCTATGGTATCCGCCAAACCGGCAAAGCCTACCGTCACAAAATCCGTAATGTTCATATCCAGATTCATATTCAGCATGCTGATCGCCATTTCCGGGCCGCCCTTGGCATATGCGGAATTGCATTTATTATAGGTATCATTGCTCAGATTCAGATAAGTGTCCCTGTATACCGACACCAGTTTGCATTCCCCTGTATCCTGATTGATGGAAGCGATCATAATGGTGTCGCTTCTGGTATTTTTCGCCAATGCCCCAGTAGTGGAATCCACGCCGAACAGCGCAATATTGCGGTATCCTTTCATTTTCGTTGTTTCTTCCCGCTCCTTTACCTCCGGGTTGATCACAATGTCCTCTTCCTTCATATCATGCTTTCCGACTTTCCCTCCCTGAACTACCCCATAGAGGATGACTACCATAATCAGAAGCACAAAAATTTCCACAATGAACAGAATGATTTTGTTCCTTTTTTTCCTTTCCCGCTCCTTTGCGGTCATCTTTCTGACGACTTCTCCCTTCACCGTTTTTTTCCCCGGACTGCCCGCCGTATCGGAAGTCTTTACCGCTCCCTGATTGCCTGCTTTATTGGAAGGCCTTTGGCTTTTTGCCTCTCCGCCGCTTTTTTTCTTCTTGGAATTTTCAGCCATAACGATTCTCCCTTATCTTTCCCCATCCCGGTATCTCATGGGCTGCAACGCCATGATTCTTCGGGAATCAGTATGCATTTTTGTTGATAAATCCTTTGAAAATGGTCAGGAACATAATTTTGATGTCCAATCCCATTGTCCAGTTTTCGATATAGAAAATATCATACTCTATTCGCTTCCGAATGGATGTGTCTCCCCGGTATCCGTTGATCTGCGCCCATCCGGTCAGCCCCGGGCGCACCTGATGCTTTATCATATAGCGGGGAATCTCCTCCTTAAATTTCTCCACAAACAAAGGCCGCTCCGGCCTTGGCCCTACCAGGCTCATCTCCCCTACCAGAATATTGAAAAACTGAGGCAGTTCATCCAGACTGGTCTTGCGCAGAATCTTCCCCACCTTCGTAACTCTTGGGTCATCCTTCACCGTCCAGGCTTTTTGCTCCTGTGAAGGTTTCTGCAGTTCCATAGTCCGGAATTTATACATCTGAAAAGGCTTGTTATGCAGCCCCACCCGTTCCTGCTTAAAAATAATCGGCCCCGGACTTGTACATTTTACGAGAAGCGCCGTAAGCAGCATCACAGGGGATGCCACAATAAGGCCGAACAGGGAACCGGCAATATCCACCGCCCGTTTGGCCACCCAGTTCAGCGTATTGGTCAGCGGCACATAACGGATATTTATGACCGGCAGCCCCATCAGATCTTCCGTATAAGGCCGGCTGGGCACAAGGCTGTTGTAATCCGGTATGAACTTTGTATGGACACCGGATTTTTCGCATAAATCCACAATGCGCTCCAAGCGGTCATAATCCTCCAATGCCAGCGTAACCGCAATTTCATCCAATTTATTCTCGGGAAGAATATAAAGCAGGTTCTCTATCCTCCCTAGGACTTTTACGCCTTTATACAAGGTTCCGCTGGGCACCCTGTCGTCCAGAATGCCCCGCACCACATACCCCCACTGAGGATTCGCATTGATTCTTGTGATATACTCTTCCGCTGCCCGGGAATAGCCCACCAATAATACATACTTAAGATTATACCCATTTTTGCGGAAATATTGCAGTGCGCTCCTGATTAAAGTCTTGGATAAAGATGTCAGCACAATATTAATCACATAAAACATGCCCACCAGCATACGGGAAAAGTTCTGTATCTTCAGCGCGAACAGAACCACCATGAACAGCATGATGCCCGCCGTGTTTACCGTGACTATGGCAGTGATCTCATGCTTCCTGCGGGTCGTACGTTTCGGCGTATACATATTGAAAAAATAATACAGCAGAATATACCCCGGGACGATGTAATAAAGCGCACTGAAATAAATCTCCGTGGACAGCGCCGTCACACCGGGTTCCGTATCCGCAAAGGGCGTTGCGAATTTTATCAGCCATGCCAGCAAATAGGAAAGCGCAACGACAGCCGCATCCACCAGCAAGTGCAATCTATTAAAAAGCTTTTGATTGTCTTTTATCATAGTTCCACCAGTTTTTCTAATATTGTTAGTTATTTTACAATATTATGCAGAAAAGCACAACTTAAATTTCTATAAATGCATCACCCGATTAGTCTGCGTACCGTGTTCTGCCATAATTCCAACTGTATTTTCCCATAATTCCCAAGACATTCCGGGCGGAACGGCACCTTCTGCTTTTTCCCTTTTTCGGAAGCGGACAGACGCAATCCCTCCGCAATTCCTTCCAGATAGGTTTTCCCCATGCCCTTCCCCGTAAAAAACAGTGCCTTCATCCCTACGCCTGCCGCCAAAAACGGAAGATTGCACAAAATCTGCACCGCCGGCATATTTTTATAAATCAGATATATGCTGTTGCGGGCGGCAAAATACACTTTAAAGTCATTATACCTGGAACCGGTGACAGCGCTTCCTGCATGATATGCCAGTGCATCCGGCGTATAATAGTTGTCATAACCGGATATCTTCGCCCGGTATCCTATGTCAATGTCCTCCAAATAGGCAAAGTGGTTTTCGTCAAAATATCCGATGGTTTCAAATATGCTTTTCCGGTAGATTGCCGCACAGCCACAGGCAGCGAATATTTTAGCCTCTTTGCCGTAAGCAGTGCGCTTCTTCCCTTTCCCCAAAGCAAAAGCCCAGCCCAAAGCACAGTACAGATCCCCGGCATCGTCAATCACTTCCGGCTGATGCAGAGACAGAATTTTTGCGCTGACGGAAAAGGCATTTTTTCTTTTCCTGATTGCCAAGTATAGATTCTTCACAAAGTCACTGTCTGCTTCCGTGTCATTGTTCAGCAATATAACATATTCTGTTTTGGCCAGACGTATTCCCGTATTGACCGCCGCACAGAAGCCTTTGTTCTGCGTGAAGCATACCAGTCTGCAGGAGGGGCATTTCTTTCTGTTCCGCCGGTTCATCCATCTGCGTATCCGCTCCGTGCTTCCGTCTGCGGAACCGTTGTCTACCACGATAATCTCCGGCACCAAGCTTCCTTGGCAGAGGGAATCCAGACAGGCTTCTATATATTTTTTCCCGTTATAGTTAGGGATAACTACCGTTACCCTTGGGGTTTGTCTCTGCCCCGGCTTTCCTGCCGTTTTCCTGTCCGCCTGCCGTGCATTGCCCCATTTCCTGTTCTTATGCTTCCCGTTCCATTGCTCCCTGCGTTTCCGTTCCGTGCTTCTTTGTCTGTTTCCCGAATCCTTCATATCTATACCCCGTTTCTGCCTTTCTGATCCTGTCTTTACTGCCTCTAAGAGGAAAACATCCCTTATAATAATCCGGCATATCCCCCACAATCCATATTTTACGGCTGCCACACCGTTGTATATCCCTTTTCCCGCACTCTGCGGCCAAATTCCAGGCATTTCGCCACCCATTCTGCCGTAAGGGCAGCCGCCTCCCTTTTGTCTGCCTGTTCCTTCTGCCCTATGGCTGCCAAGTCAAACCATCCGTCTTTCCCTTCCCGGTAAGGCACTCCGAACACTTCCTCAAAATCTGCCCAAAGTTCCTTCCTCACCCGCATGCGGCGTATATCGGCAGCATATACTTCCTGCCGCAGCACTGCCCGGTGCATATAGCCGCTGAAGTTTTTATGCAGGCCGGCATAAAGGACTCGCCCGTTCCTTCCCAACGCGCCGCCGCATATCCGTCCCCGCCGGTTCAGCAGCCGTCCCGCCTCTGCCCCTGCATCCTTCCGCTGCCTGAATATGCCGCCGTCATAATGCACGCGGTAAAATCCCAAATGTTCCGTATGGCATACCGTCCCTTTCCATCCCCGGCAGGCAAGGAAATCCTCCAATGCACGCCTCCCTGCCTCATAAGCATAACGCTTGCTTTCCGGGTTTTCCGCCGTGGAAGAACCGTGGCACCGCCAATGGTAAAGCACTTTCGGTATGTGAACCGCTGCCTGCCTGCCCCCATAGCGTTCCTTCCACCCGTCCTCATAAAGCAGCTTCCCCACTGCCCGCAGAACCAAATCATAATCCTGCGCACCGTCAAATCCGGCCCGGAGCCGCAGTTCCTGCATCAATTCCCTTTTCATCACAAGAAAATGGCAAATATAATTATTGGACAACAGCAGATCCACATTCAGCTTTGGTTTGAAATGCGGCTCGTAGTATTCCGTCATTTCCCCGTTTCCCTTATCCTCATCGGAATACAGCAGCCATGCCGTGCTGCCCTCTCTTGCCTTTTGGCTAATGGCTTTGGCCATATAATATAAGGCATCCGGCGTAAGCACATCATCGTGGTCCAGCAGCCCCACATAGTCGCCTCCCGCCTTTTCCAATGCCATATTGGTATTATCCGCAATTCCCTTGTTTTCTTTCAGAGGAAGATAGCGGAGCCTGCTGTCCGCATAAGTTCTTACTACTGTTTCCACTTGCTTGGAACGGCTGGCATCGGCTATGATCAGCTCCAGATTGCCGTAACTCTGCCCCAAGACAGAATCTATCATTTCCCGCAGATAGGCTTCCTTCGTTTCATAGGCAGGCACAAGGATGCTGAACCGATATGGATACCCGTCCGCCGCACGCTGTGCCTCTAAGTTCTTCTGCCCCGGCTGCCTATAGCGGTATGTTTTCCCGTTTTCCCTCATTATCCGCTCCAACGCGGCATAATATGCACTTTTTAAACCGTTTTTCTTCAGATAGCAATATGCTTTGCGCAAATTGCTGCTTTTCATAATTGCCTGCCCCATGCCTTGTCCCATCCTGTTTTACGGCTCCCCTTACGTCTTTCCGGATATCCGATTTTTGAAAAGGGGAAGAAATCCGTTCCCCTTACGGATTCCTTCCCTTTCTTTCCCGCTTTCCGTCTCTCCGCGCCGCCGTCTGCGTCAGGGTTTTTATGCTCCGCTGCTCCGCAGCCGGTTACGGCGGGATTGCCGGCTTCTCTTAAATCTGTGCCTTTAATGCCTCTGTCAGTTTCTCTACTTTAGCCTGAGCGTCCTCAAGGCTGGTCCCTTTAACGCCCATATAGAATTTCAATTTCGGCTCCGTGCCGGAAGGACGGGCGCAGCACCAAGAATCATTGGTCAGGTCAAAATAGAGCACATTGGACTTCGGAAGCCCTGTTTCCCTTTCTTCCCCGGTTTCCATATTTACTGTCTTATTGCTGTCGTAATCCCTTACTTCCACTACCTTCAGATCGCCGAACTCCTTCGGAGGATTGCTCCTCAGTTTATCCATAATCTCGGCAATCTGTTTCGACCCTTCGATTCCCTTCAATGTAATCGCATACTGTGTCTCTTTATAATAGCCGTATTTTTCATACAATTCCAGCATCTGGTCCCATACGGTCTTACCGTTCTTCTTGCACCATGCCGCCATTTCACAGAGACACATCACTGCCACTACCGCATCTTTGTCCCTTGCATGGGTTCCTGCCAGACATCCGTAGCTTTCTTCCAGACCGAATACATAGTGATTGGAGCCGCTCTGCTCAAACCATTTGATCTGTTCCCCGATATATTTAAAGCCCGTCAGTACTTCGATACATTTTACTTTGTAATCATCGCAGATTGCCTTTGCCATATTGGTTGTGACAATCGTTGTCACCAAAGCCGGGTTTTCAGGCATCCTGTTTTCTGCCGTCCTCTCCCTTAAAATATATTCCGCAATAAGCATTCCGGACATATTGCCGGTAAACGGCACATATTCTCCGCTCTTTGTATCCAATGCATAAATGCCCAGCCTGTCCGCATCGGGATCCGTAGCCAGCACGATATCCGCTTTTTTCTCCTTTGCCAATTTCAATGCGAGAGTGAATGCCTTCGGGTCTTCCGGATTCGGATAATCCAAAGTAGTGAAATCCGGATCGGGCATTTCCTGCTCAGGCACTACAAATACATGCTTAAAGCCCAGTTCCGAAAGAATACGCCTTACCGGCACGTTTCCTGTCCCGTTGAAAGGAGAATATACAATCTTCATATCATCCGCCATCTCTTTAATGATTTCCGGATGAATAATCTGTTTCTTCAGTTCCGCCATATATGCATCGTCTATTTCCGCCCCGATTACCTGATAAAGCCCGGCCTTAACGGCTTCTTCCTTGTCCATGGTCTTTACTTCATGGTAATCCGTCACATTCTTCACTTCCGTAATAATCTCTTTGTCCTTCGGAGCCGTTACCTGTGCGCCGTCCTCCCAATATGCTTTATATCCGTTATATTCCGGCGGGTTATGGCTTGCCGTAATGACAATGCCGGAAATACATCCCAATGTCCGCAGCGCAAAGGACAGTTCCGGCGTAGGCCGCAGTGCATCGAACACATATGCCTTAATGCCGTTGGCTGCCAAGCAGAGCGCAGCTTCGTCGGCAAATTCCGGCGACATCCTCCTGGAATCATATGCAATGGCGACACCCTTCTCTTTCCCGCCCTGCTTCAATATGTAATTGGCAAGTCCCTGTGTAGCTTTACGCACCGTATAGATGTTCATACGGTTTGTGCCTGCGCCGATAACGCCTCTGAGACCGCCGGTACCGAATTCCAGTTCTTTATAGAAACGGTCCTCAATCTCTTTCTCGTTGCCCTTGATTGCCTCGAGTTCTTTTTTCGTCTCTTCATCAAAATACGAATCGCTCAGCCAAAAATTGAATTCATCCATGTAGCCCATGTTTTGCTCCTCCTAATTTATATAGTTTGCCGACGCTTATATCATACCATATTCTTCCCGTTTTTTAAAGCATTATGTTATTGCGGCAGCGAAATCAGTTTTGCCAGAGTTACTGTTCACACGTCACTGTTCCGCGAGGCGTTTCCGCATATTTTGTGCGGAAATCCCCAGTTTTTCAGCGCGAAACCCCACCTTTTGCGATTTCTGTGCATCGCGAAGCGCGTTACCGGTCACAGAGTGAACAGTAACGCGCCAGACACTCTGCAAATTCCCTGGGCTTTTCTATATGAATGCCATGCCCGCAAGGAAAGCGCACAATTTGTATATCAGCAACAAGTTCCGAAACTCTCTTCAGATCTTCTTCGCTTAATGCCGCCAATAAAATACCGTCTTCACTGAAATTTGTCTCTGCCTTCATAAAGATTGTTTTACACTTAATATTTCTCAATATATTTTCATGCAATATTCCGCAATGAAAGCTATCGTTGAAAAACGTCTCGCCAAACAATGGGTCATACTTCCCCATGCCATGAAAACCGCTAAGAGCAGCTTTGGGCCAGAACATCACTTTTAAGTTTCTGTCCGGATACCTTCTCCTATATTTTGCAGCCATTGCCGTCATTTTTCTCTTTATTTTTTCCCTGGACTTTTCAGGAAAGAAATTCCATGCATACTGATGGCTGAAATAATACAGCACGAAATCCCTACTCTCTGACTGATTTATGAAACTATGGCAAACCGTGGATAAATCAATATAATTATAACTGCCTTTACGCCTTTCCCCCTGGGAAGAGAAAAAAGGAGGATCCTCTAAAATCAGATAACTGCAAAGTTCCGTTTCCGAAGCAATATACGCCGCAAGCAACCCTCCGGAGGAATGCCCCAAAAGAAAAACTTTTTCTTTCACTACATCATGAATAAAACAAATTATCGCTTTACCGATATCCTCTAAATTATAATGCTCTGCATTATGCAGACTTTCCCCATGCCCATAGCAGTCAACCGAATAGACATGATACTTTTTCGATAATTCCCCCCATACATTTTCAAAACTTGTACCATCTACCCCCTGCGCATGAATCAGGACTAATGGCTGTAACTGATTTCTTATCTCATAGTAATTCAGCTCTATTCCCTGCTTTTTGTAAACATGTTTCGAGATCATACAGATCCTCCTTATATCTATCAAACTCCCCTCACACTCAATCATCAATTCTCGGTTTTATGCCTGCATCGGCGTCTCCGTTAAGAGGATAGAAACAGCCAACACAGTCCGGCAGGAAATCCGGTGTGCATGCGGATACAAAAGCACACCGGATTTCCTGCCGGACCGTGTTGGCCGTTCCTCTTAACAGAGACACCGACGCAGACATAAAACACCGCATCACACCTTTAGGGAAAAATCACTTCTGTCCAACGAGAAATTAGGATTATAATACGGATCTCCCTTTTCCAATACCGCTTTCCACTTGGCCCGGAATCTCTCCGATTCCTCCTCATATCGCTCCGCCTTCTCTCCCCGGTCATCCAGCCCCCTTGACACGGATTCAAAGTGATACAGTTCCGCGAACGGCGTAAATACATTCAGATATCCCGCTTCCCGCAGTTTCAGGCAGAAATCCACATCATTCAGTGAAACCGCAAAGGATTCATCCAAGCCTCCCACCTTCCGGAACAAATCCTTTGCCACCATCAGGCAGGCTCCTGTCACTGCCGAAACATCCTGCGCATAACAGAGCCTCCCCATATAACCCAAGTTTTCCCTATGCTGCCCATAATGGCTGTGGCCTGCCGTCCGGTGCGCCCCCAATGCCAGCACCACGCCGGCATGCTGAATGGTCTTGTTTTCATAATAAAGCTTGGCTCCTGCCGCTCCCACATCCTCCCGCTGGGCATACATCAGGAGTTCTTCCATCCAGTTGACGGTTATCACCTGCGTATCATTGTTCAGCAGCAGGATATATTCCCCTTTGGCTTCCCCTACCCCCTTATTATTCACTGCGGAATAATTGAATTTCCCCTTATAGGTCACCACCCGGATCCGTTCCTTACCCTCCAGTTCCTTATAATAGTTCCATATTTCCTCTGTCTCGCTGTTATTTTCCACCACAATGATTTCATAGTTATCATAAGTGGACCTTTCCAGAATAGAGTCAATACATCTGCGCAGATCGGAAGCATGATCTTTATTGGCAATAATAATAGAAATCATAGGATTGCCGATAATCTGGTAGCTTATTTTAAAAATAGTCTCAAACGCCCTAGTGCTTGTAATCCGGAAATGTTCGTACCCATGCTTGCGCAGATGTTCCGCCACGGCTCCTTTTGCCGCTTCCATGGCATATGGCTTGGCCTCTATGCCGCTGGCCACGCTGCCGGCATGGGATCTCCAGTAATACATCAGTTGGGGAATGTGTACAATTTTCTCTGCCCGATCCGTCAGACGCAGAATCATGTCATGATCCTGGCTTCCGTCAAATTTTGTCCGGAAAAGTTCGTCCCCGTCCAGCAAGCGTCTGTGAAATACGCTGAAATGGCAGATATAATTGTTTGCCCGCAGGTTATCCACCGCATAATCCGGTTTAAAATGCATAGTCAGCATTTTATTGATATCGTTATTTTTAAAGGTTGTCTCGTCACAGTAAAGATAATCCGCCCCCTGTTCATTGATTGCCTTCACATATTCATACAAAACCGAAGGATGCAGAATGTCGTCCTGGTCAAACAGCCCGATATACTCACCGGTAGCCAGTTTCAGGCACTCATTGGTGTTCCCCGATATCCCGCCGTTCTTATCCAGCTTCTTATAGACTATCCTGCCCTCTGCCCGTGCCGCATACTCCATGCAGATTTCCCCTATATAGCTATGGTCATCGTCGGAGCCGTCCGCCAGACACAGCTGCCAGTTCCCGTAAGTTTGGTTCATTACGGAATCCAGCATCTGAATCTGAAATTCCCGCCGATTATTCCAAAGCGGCACCAATATGCTGATTTTTACCATACGGGGAAATACCGTTTCCTGTTCCGCTTTCCGTCTGGCAGCATCGGGAAAACTGGCCGTGCCGTAATGCTCCATGGCCTCCCGTTCCCGCTGCTTATACTTGATTTTTGCCCAGATTCCCCTCAGATTCCCGCAGTTTCTCAGCCTGTCCCTCTGACGGATAAAATAATGCATCGCTTTACGCAAAGGCGCGCTCATTTTCCAGAGGGGATTATTCTTAATACGGTTCAGCTTGAAAGTCAGTTCGTCGTTCTTCTCGTCCAATTCCGCCACCCGGCTGGCCAAATCCGCACATTTGATATGTTCCTTTTCATATGCCTCTTTATAATCTGTAATTTCCATATTTCCTCATCCCTTCACAACAAGATAGCGGTTTGTCCAAGAATATAGTTTCTGCCCGGATCCTTTCTCCCTTGCCATCACGCCTACCCGGAAAATTCCCGCCGGCAAGTCTTCCCTCCCGATTTCCATACAGAATCCTGTCATGCCTACATTTTTCTGATCCGGAAGGTTTGTTTCCACGTCTTTCCGTATATAGGGCTCGGCCTTCACTGCCCATACCCTATACCCATTGCCTTGGACTTTACGTTCTGCGCTTCCGGCCTTCCCGTTCCGATTTCCGTCCTTGCCGTCTGCGCCCTCCGCTTCTTTGCCGCTCCCTGCATCCCTATTCCCGTTTCCTTCCCCTGCAGTCCTTTCCGTCTTTTCCGCGCCGGTGCATTGCCGCTCTTCCCCGAAGATCAGGTATTTGTCAAAGCAGGCATTATCCGACCCTGCCACGAAAGAATATCCCTGCAGCAGATATCCTCTGCCCTTTCCGCCGTCTCTGTCTTCTCCCCAGTCTGTCTCCGATTGCTCCCATGGCCCTGCATATTCCAGACTTACTATTACGCAGGCATCCTCCCGTCCGTTTGTCTCCAAGCCGTCCACCCGCCTCACTGCGCCGCCGTACTGCGGATCTACGTCATAGTCCGCTTTCAGTTCGAATCCCGTACTCAGCATATCGCCGGCCAAATATTTATGATAGAAGGGATCCATACCGTACAGATGGGGATGCCTGCCATACAGTTTCTCCCGCTCCCCCAACAGCCGTTCCAGCTTTTGCCTGTCATCGTCGTTCCCCCGGCTCATGGACTCATAATGGTACAGCACGGCATCCTGCAATACCACATTATAATATCCTTTTTCAAATAAGGTAAAACAAAAATCCACATCATTGAAAGCTATCGGCAGTTCCTCCGGAAAGCCTCCCGCCTCCTTATATTTTTTTCTTTCCACTGCCAGACAGGCTCCTGTGACAGCTATCACATTACGTTCCCGCCGATTCCATCCGTAGAAAAAATCCGTGCCGTCATCCCTGAACTGCAGTTTGTGCACCGGCCCCAAACGGAGGTTTACAATTCCTGCATGCTGAATCCGTCTGCTGTCCGGATAATACAGTTTCACGCCTGCCGCTCCGGTAAACCCGCGCTTTGCCTTGCCGTACAGCCGCTCCAAGAGACATCCCTGCATACCCGGCCGGCTGTTACGGCTCTCTTCCTTTTCTGTATCCTCCACAATTTCCGTATCGTCGTTCAGAAACAGCAGCACATCCCCTTGGGACGCGGCCGCACCTATATTACACATTTTGGAAAAATGAAAGGGCATCTTTTCATAAAGATAAAGACACCCCCGCCCCGCCAGCCACCCTTCCAAATCCTTCCGCACTTCCTCCGCGCTTCCGTTATCCACCACAATAATCTCACATTCCGGCATTCCTTCCCGCTGCCTGTTGAGACTGCATTGCTTCTGCACCGACTCGATGCAGCGTTTTAATACCTCCGCATTGTCTTTGGACGGAATCACCACGGACATCAGCCCATTCCCGGCAGTGTTTTTTCCAAATGCGTCCCCCGCCTCTGTGGCCGGACACCCGGTTCCGTCAAGAGACTTGGATCCGGCAAACTCCATTTCCAGATTATGCCTTGCATGAAACAGCACTTCATCCATATGCCCTACCGGAAATCCGAAGCCGTCACCGTTTCTGCCGTCCGCCGCTTTTCCGTCCCTTGGCAGGAATCCGCCGCTTTTGGCCGCCGCCACATAGCAGAGCCGGTAAACCGTCTCATCCCCTGCCGCAAAGCTTCCGCTATTTTCTCCGGCGTCATTCCCCCCATACGCTCTGCCGTTTTTCCCACCTGCCAATATCCATTTCTTCTCATCCTCCGTCAATGCACACAAAGCCTCCGTCCGTACTGCAAAAATACTGCCGAAGTAGAAAAAAGACAGGAAAGTATCCGGTGACCAATGCGGCTTGAGCCATGGCGTATAGCGTATTCCGTCCGGCCCCATCACATCCTCGTCGCCGTAGGCAAGGTCAATTTCCTTATGCTCCCAAAAATACTCAGCCGTCACCCGTTCCGCAATTTCGCTTACATTCCCGCCCTCTCCCACAAACAGGACGACCGCCGCCGATTCTCTGTGCATCACTCCTTTTCCCACATAATCCCGGCAGATTTCATAGGGAACCTGCCGCACCGACAATGCCCGTTCCCCGTGCGTCTGACTGTCCGGACCATATTTCTCTTTTTCTCTGCCCCGGATCCAGCTGTCGTAGGACACTGCCTTTTCTTCCATCAGCCTGTCATACTTTCTCCGCTGCCACTCCTGCAGCCCTTTTTTTGCCCATTGCTTCAATCCTGCCATCTTATCCTATCCTCAGCCCTTACCAAAACTTCCGCACCGCATTTGCCATATCTTGTGCAATGGCCGCAGGAAGTCTGACAATCTCCAGCTTCACTTCCAATGAATTATCTGCCTTTCTGGCCAAGTCCTCCAGCTTAATATTGATATTTGGATCCTCCGTGGCAAATACATAACTTCCGTTCTGCATCTTTTTCCCGTTTGTCACCACTGTCTTCCGGTCCGGCTCCACCTTTTCTCCGTTAAACAGCAATTCTTCTATTTTCACCGCACAGCAGTCCATGGCCGGGTCAATACGGAGCAAATGTACGTTTCCGTCCACGGCTAACGTAAAATGCATCCTGTTCTCTTCTTCATAAGGATCCGCCAGAAAATAGGAATGCTCTTCCAAACAGCCGCTTCCCTTGTCCTCATAAATCTGAACCCATTCCTTCGTAGAAGAATCTTCCAGTTTGTGCAGCCATTTCAGCGGCTGCACCACTTTGTGCCCGATAGCTTCCCTCAGTTCTCCCATAGCCTTATGCCTGCCCGTCACAAACTTCTGGAACTCCGCCTCCTGCTGGCGGAAGTTGTCCGCTTCCTTTTCGGTAATGCCCAATTTATCCAGCACTGCGCCCAAATCCATCCTATTCCGCTTTTCATTCTCCAGCACATAACAGTAAACTGCCCGGAAAGCAATTTCCTTGGCCGTCATTGCTTTTCCGAACGTCCATTCATAATCAATCACTGTCCAGACCGCCTTTTTCACCGCCTCCATATCCGCCACTCCCTCTTTCACGGCTTCCGGCGGCACAAGAATATTGGAGAAAATTAAATCATAATCCGCTACGGGCTTATCCTCTTTCCAAGAAATCCGTTCCAAATATTCTCCGAAAAGTGACAGAAAACTGTCCATATCCTCTTTTTCCAGGCAGCGGTCCAGAATTTCCTCCAGCGTCACCCCTTCCACATATTCGAAAGTCACGCTTTTTCCGCCATAGTCCAGATGACATTCGTTAATTTCCAGCCTGCTGCCCTCAAACCGCTGCTTCAGATCCTTATATGCCGTCTTCATGCTTCCCACATGTTCTGCCGCCTCTTCGGAAAGCGCCCTTTTCTTCACAATGCGCTGCCCGTCCTTTTCGCGGATTTCCGTCCGCACGGCATATTCCCGTGCACGGTCATTGGAGTATTTCACATATTTTATTTCCAATTCTTTTCCGATTACGGCCAAATAAGAATTGGAAAATACAGGAAACAGGCCGTCTTTCACAATCCCGTCAAATGCCTGCTTTTCGTCAAACAGAAGCAGCCTGTCCCTGTCAAAATTGCGCATGTTGTCATACAGTTCCCCCGGGTTGGGCAGCCGTTGGTCGGAATATACGGCTGTCATAAATTTATAGTCCGGGTAGGGGTAGTAAAAAGAATACTCGGTCAGCCCGCTGTCCTTGAACATCTGCTCCAGACGGCTCCGTACAAAGGTCCGCACTCCGCCTCCCTGCGCATAGTCCTCCACCCCGGAAAAAAATGTGCCTAAGTGATCCTCCCTGCAGCCCGCAAAATATTTCAGCCCCAGCCTGTTCTCTATTGCAATAACAATCCTGCCGTCTTCCTTCAGATGTGCGTGCATCATTTTCAGCCAGTCCACAAAAGGGTTATCCGTATCTATATAACTCTGCCCGTATTCAAAGACACCGATAAAAAGAATATAATCAAAATCGTTTGGCAGTTCCGGCTCCACATCCTTAAAATTACCCACATGTATCGTTACATTGTCACAGTCCTGATGGCGGTAAGCATTGATCAGGCTTCTCTTTTTCGACAGTTCAATGCAGGTCACGCTTTCCGCTTTCTCCGCCAGTTTTCCTGTAATGGCCCCGCAGCCCGAGCCGATCTCCAGCACTTTCATATCCTTGTCCATAGGAAGCCATTCCACGATGTTCTCCCGCAAAGGAGACAGATGGTACAGAATCGGCCAGCTAGCCCGCTCCTCAATGATGTGCTGATATTCCACAGCAGAATATTTCTTTACGATTTCCAGCAGGTCGTCCTCCACTTCCCCGTCACAGTAAAAGTCCTCCCCCGGATAGTGCTTATCATCCAATTTAATCTTTCCTATCATCTCTGCCATGCTATGCTTCTCTCCTATTCCAGTACCGCATACGGCTCCTGCTGTTTTCCAGTACCGCATACGCCGTATCTGCCCTTCGTGCCCGGGCTGCTGCCTTTATTGGTTTCGTTCTGCCTTATAAAATCTGTATTATGGAATCCATGTCATAATACCCTATCGTATCCTTGTCCGATATCACAGTCAGATTCAGTACGTCATATAACCTATGATACACCTGAAAGGTATCCTGCTCATATCCGGTCACCCCCAGAGACAGCAGATACTCGCCGCCCTGCAGGCTCATTTTCTGCCGAAACATAATTTCTTTTTCGTCTCCCGCCTTTACCGATTCCAAAAATGCCTTTTCCACCATAGTATTGGTACCTGTGATTTCCGTGCCCTTAATATTCTTAATCGTAAAAGCAAAAATAGGCGCCGGGACATCCTCCGTAAATATGACTTTCATATGCAGCGTAAATTCCTGCCCCTTAATCACCGCAGTGGTGTGAATCCCCGCTTCATCCGTAATAAAATATTCCGATATCCTTGCCGCATTATTCCCATATTCCAAAAGTTCCGGGTTGATGCCGTCCGCAGCTTCGCGTACTTTGCCCCCCTCTGCCTTTGCCGCCGCAGCTGCAGTCAATTCCTTATCGTTTAAAAGATTTTCCCTGCCGTCCTCCTGCACCGTGTACTGCCCCACAAGCACGCGCTTGTAAATATCTATCATTTCCTTGGGAGATCCCTCCCCCAGCTTCACTCCCTGATTCAGCAGTACCACCCGGTCACAGTACTTGCTTATGCTGCTTAAGTCATGGCTGACAAAGAGAATTGTTTTGCCAACTTTTTTAAATTCTTCAAATTTATGGTAACATTTTGCCTGAAAAAAAACATCCCCTACCGACAGGGCTTCATCCACAATAAGTATTTCCGGTTCGATATTGATGGCCACCGCAAATGCCAGACGCACAAACATACCGCTGGAATAAGTCTTTACCGGCTGATAGACATAATCGCCGATATCTGCAAATTCCAAAATAGAATCCATTTTTTCGTCAATTTCCTTCTCGGAAAATCCTATCATCGTCCCGTTCAGATAAATATTTTCGATGCCGTTATATTCCATGTTGAATCCGGCCCCTAACTCCAAAAGCGCCGAGATCCGCCCGTTCACGGTGACTTTTCCTTTCGTGGGGTTTAGTACCCCTGTAATGATTTTCAGGATTGTGGACTTCCCGGAGCCGTTGGTGCCTATGATTCCCACCGTCTCTCCCTGACGGACTGTCATGTTCACCTTGTTCAATGCATGATGCTCCTTGTACCTCTTCTTCCTAGATAATCCCAATGCCTCTTTCATCCGGTCAGAAGGCTTGTCATATAATTTATATACTTTTTCCAAGTCCGTAACCTGAATCGCAAACTTCTTATCGTCCACCAGCCAATTCTCCCATCCTGTTTTCCGAAACTATCCATTCCTCTTCCCGTTTTCTGCAATTCTGAAAGAGTTGCATTTTCATATAATCCTTATTTTCAAAGCTTTGAGTTTTCAAATGTTTTTTCGTTCCGAAAATCCTTGTTTTGAAACATTCTCATTCTGAAAAGTTTCCGTTTCCCTAACATCCTTCTTTTCAGATAATTTTTTCTTCCGGCTTTCCCACTGTTTTAAGTTCTCTTCGGAGGCACTACATTACATCCGCAAAATGTACTTTCAGTCTTTTAAAGATCAGTGACCCGATGCAGAAAAGCGTCACCGTAAAAATCCAGAAATATGTGGAAGAATAAAAATGTTCAAAAAACCATTCCTGCTCATATATTGCACTGCGGTAGCCATTGACAATGTAGACCATGGGATTTAACTTAAACAATGGCTTCATCGGCTCCGACAGCATGGAAATATCCCATAAAATCGGCGTCGCCCACATGCCGATCTGAAGCCCTATGCTGATAATCTGCTGTAAATCTTTAAAGAACACAACAATTGCGCAGGTTGCATAACTGATAGCCAGCACCAGCAGAAATTCACAAAAACTATAGTAAAATATCTGTAACGTATAAATGCTTGGATAATATCCGTATGCAACGGCTATAAGAAACAGTACCGCAACGAAAAAAATATGCACGAACGTAGCAGCTATTACTTTTATAATAGGCAGGATACTGATTTTAAATACCACTTTTTTTACCAAATAGTTATATTCTATCAGTGCCGTCGTGCCGTTGGTCAGGGCTTCGGTAAAATAGAACCACGGCACCAGCCCCGCTGTCAGGTACAGCACATAAGGAACCTCTATCCCCTCCGCCACCAATTGGCTTCTGGTATTGAATACCCGGTCAAATACAATCCAGTACATCACCACGGTTACTACCGGCTGCACAAACGCCCACACCATACCCAGATAAGAACCCGCATAGCGTTTCTTAAAGTCATTTTTTGCCAGCTTCCAGATAAGCCTGCGGCTCTGATACAGTTCTTTCGGCAGCACCAAAAGCTGGTCAAAAAAAATGCCGAATATCAGAATACTAAAACCGAGAAGCAGACAGGCCATCACCTTCTTCATAAGTTCCGTCACCGGGTCAGCCAACGGATTATGATGTGACATTACCACAACTGCCAAAGCAGCGGCAAGGGTATAAAAGATACCCATTGCCGCTTTCTTCCATATACGTTTTCTTTTATTTTTTTTGAGTACTGCATCTCCTGCAGCCTGCCCAGCTTTTTTCATATACCGCAATCCCTTTGTTTTCCATTACTGTTTCCCCGAAGGGTTTTATGCATTCTGGCCGAATTCCTTTATGCTGCCCCACTTTGTATCCTTTTCGGACATAACCAGTTCCATCCCTTCCGAAATGGGCCATTCCACACCAATGTCGGGGTCATTATATAAAATACCGCCTTCGTCATTAGGATGATAAAAGTCCGTACATTTATAAGCAAACTCCGCATAATCAGACAGAACAAGAAATCCATGGGCAAAATTCTTCGGAATAAAAAACTGTTTCTTATTTTCAGCCGACAAAAGCACGCCAAACCATTTCCCAAAAGTTTTGCTGCCCTTACGCAAATCCACTGCCACGTCAAACACCTCGCCGCTAATGACACGGACCAGCTTATCCTGCGGATATTCCTTCTGGAAATGCAGCCCGCGCAAAACGCCCTTTTTCGATGCGGACTGATTATCCTGCACAAAAATCTGGTCAATGCCGGCCTCTTTGAAATCATTATAATTATAGGTTTCCATAAAATAGCCCCGGGTATCCCCGAATACCGCCGGCGTTATGACTTTCAGCCCTTCGATTTCACATGTTTCCACTATTATCTTTCCCATATCCTCTCTCTATTCCTTTCCAAAATTTGCTGCGCCGGATTCCTTCCCCGCGTCCGCATCCGTTCCCTTCCATGCATCCGCATCCGTTCTCTTCCACGCAGCTGCGCCGGCTCCTTCTATGCGTCCGCATCCGTTCCCTGCCCTACATCCTCACCGGCTTTTTACTCTGTATCCTCGTCCGATTCCAGTTCTTCGTCTTCTTCCTCATCAGAACCTTCCCCTTCTTCATGGGATCCGTCTTCCCTTTCGGAATCTTCTCCTGTTTCATCCGTGCTTTCGGAGCCTTCCTCCCCTTCCGGCAGGAGATAAGTCCCTTCCTGCGCCTCCCCTTCCCGGGTATCGCTGATTCTCAAATAACTGAGGTTAAAGTCTACGTTTCCTTCGATGCCGTCTACCTGACCGCCGGATGTATATTGCCACATATGATAATACCCCTGATACAAAGGCACATCCCGATACTCCGCCAGCCATATAATATAATCGTTCAGCACACTCATATCCAGCATGCCATTGTACCAGTTCCTCGAACTGTACACCCCTGCCTTATAACCTGCGCCTTCCATAGTCCTGCAGAACGCCGCACAGACATTTGTTCTTGCTTCAATGTCCAGCCCGTCGGCCCTTCCGTTTCCTCCCAAGCCTTCCGTATCTATAAAGACCGGATAATCCAGCTGATAGTCCTTACACAATGTAATTACCATGCTGGCCTCTTCCACTGCCTCCACGGCATCCACGGCCTGAGTAAAAAAATACACACCCACAGGAATGCCTGCGCTGGCTGCGCCTTTCATGTTCTTTTCAAAATACGGGTCTTCCACCAATGCCCCCGTCGTCGCTCCCCGGTAACCTACACGGATAATGGCAAATTCCACTCCTGCTTCCTTTACCCTGTCCCAGTCGATTTCCTTATTCCACTTGGATACATCTATTCCGAATTTGGCATTTGTCTTACCGTCCTGTACTTTGGTAATCTCGGTCTTATCCGCATCTTCCCTGGCTTCATTCGCCTCCAGATCTTCCAGTTCGGCATTGACTTCATCTTCCGTGTAGATCAGCAGGCTGATGTCGTCAATCACCACATATTCCACACTCTGCTTCACGGTGATCTGTGCCGGGGCATTAGGTACGATATATCCCGCGATTTCCTTCAGTTCCACCGCATAATCGCCTGCCCGCAAATGGTCAATATAAATGATGCCGTCCTGATCTTCATCCGTATATTCATCCTGTTTGTTCAGAATCACGCAGAAGTTTTCCCCTGTCACCAGTTTGCCTGAATTATCCACCACCTGTATGCGCAAATCCCGCTGCACGGAAGTCATCAGCAAGGACAACCCTTTGCCTTCGTACATTTCGATGGAAGAATAAGGAAGCTTATCCGGGTCAAAGAAAGTCTCGTCCGCCAAAAAAGCCCGCGTATCATTCCCGATCTGCTCGGCTTGTTCCGGCATTCCTTCTGTTTCTCCGGCTTCCGTTCCGGCCATTGCCGCCTGTTCTTTCTGTTTCCGCAGCGATTCCCTATTGCCATATAGGACTATTCCTATCACTGCGGC
This sequence comes from uncultured Lachnospiraceae bacterium, assembly GCA_910586275.1. GTDB lineage: Bacteria > Bacillota > Clostridia > Lachnospirales > Lachnospiraceae > Kineothrix. The sequence goes on from CAJUIM010000044.1 coordinate 21,279, forward strand.
AATCATTACGATTACCATAAAAACAGCCATTCGCTTCACATTAGAGCCCATCTGCAACCTCTACCAAATATTTTCCATAGTTCGTCTTCATCAATGGTTCCGCCAGCTTCAGCAGCTGCTCCTTCGTAATGAACCCCCTCTTATAGGCAATCTCCTCCACGCAGGAAATGTAGAGCCCCTGCCTTTTCTGAAATGCCGCCACAAAATCCGATGCGTCAAGCAGGGAGTCATGGCTCCCCGTGTCCAGCCATGCAAACCCACGCCCCAGCGTCTCCACCATCAGGCTCCCACGCCTCAGGTACTCGTTGTTTACGCTCGTTATCTCTATCTCCCCCCTAGCGGAAGGCTTCACATTCCTCGCAATCTCCACCACGTCATTGTCATAGAAGTACAGCCCCGGAACGGCATAGTTGCTCTTTGGATTCTCCGGCTTCTCTTCCAGTGAGATTGCCTTTCCGTCCTTATCAAATTCCACAACGCCGTACTCCCTCGGATCCCGCACATAATACCCGAAGATGGTGGCTCCTTTCTCCCTTGCCGCCACCTCCCGGAGCACCCTAGAGAAACTTTGCCCATAGAAGATATTGTCACCCAGTACCAGAGCCACATGGTCACTGCCGATAAAGTCTGCCCCAATTATGAATGCATCCGCCAGTCCCCGCGGATATTCCTGAACGGCATACTCCAGCTGCAGCCCCAGCTGCTCCCCCGTGCCGAACAGTTCCTCAAACACGGAGATGTCCCGCGGCGTCGATATGATCATTATCTCACGGATGCCGGCCAGCATCAGCGTGGACAGCGGGTAATAAATCATCGGCTTATCATACACCGGCATAATCTGCTTGGAAATTGCCTTTGTCAGCGGATACAGCCTGGTGCCGCTCCCTCCTGCCAGAATAATCCCTTTCATCCTTTACGGCCCCCTCTTTCCCTAATCTGCGTTGTACATTTCTTCATAATATTTCTGATAATCGCCGCTGGTGGCATTCTGCATCCATTCCACATGCTCAAAATACCACTGTATCGTCTTCCTGATTCCTTCCCGGAACATCGTCTCCGGCTCCCAGCCGATTTCTGCCCTGATCTTGTCCGGCGCAATGGCATAACGGCGATCGTGTCCCTTACGGTCCTCCACATAGGTAATCAAGTCTTCGCTGACCAGTTCCTTCCTTGGGTCACCCTCCGGCAGCATCTCCTGAAGCGTTTCCAAGATAATATGGAGTATCTCAATATTCTGTTTCTCGTTGTGGCCGCCTACATTGTATGTCTCAAACAGTTTCCCTTTTTCCTGTACCATATCAATGGCTTTCGCATGATCCTCCACATACAGCCAGTCCCTTACATTCTTGCCGTCCCCGTACACCGGAAGCTTCTTTCCCTGCAGGGCATTGTTGATGACAAGCGGTATGAATTTCTCCGGAAACTGGTACGGCCCGTAATTATTGGAACAGTTAGTGATGTTCGCCGGAAAATGATAAGTGTCCATGTATGCCTTCACCAGCATGTCAGAACCGGCCTTGCTGGCTGAATAAGGGCTGTGCGGGGCATAAGGCGTAGTCTCATAGAAGTATCCTCCGTCCTCTTCCAAGGAGCCGTACACTTCATCCGTAGAGACATGCAGAAACCTCTTATCCTCCTTATAGCCCCCATCCGGCAGTTCCCAAGCCTCCTTCGCACAGTTCAGCATGACTGCCGTGCCAAGCACATTGGTCTGCACAAACACTTCCGGGTCGCGGATGCTCCTGTCCACATGGCTCTCCGCCGCAAAATGCACTACCCTGTCAACCTCGTTTTCGGCAAAGATCTTTGAAATTGCCTCTTTATCGCAGATATCCGCCTTTATAAATGTATAGTTCTCCCTGCCTTCCACTTCCTTCAGGTTCTCCAGATTTCCTGCATAGGTCAGTGCATCCACGTTAATAATACGGATTTCATTATCATATTTCCGGAACATATAATGAATATAATTGGAACCGATAAATCCTGCCCCTCCTGTCACTAAATAAGTCCTCATCTTTCTTCCTCTCTTCCCTGCCTTCTTTTTGTATCGAAAAACATGTTCTTACATTTTCTCCGTTTACCGAATTTATTCCATGCCGTAAGCATAAAAACTGACTTTATATAAATATACCTCAATACCGGATAAAACACAACTGGATTTTTATGTAACGTCGATGCTTCCTAAATTAAATTCGGAAAAAACAAATCTGCCCCACATGATAGGATGAGCATAATGCCGGCAAAATAACATCAGTAACCAAGATAGCTGATATTCAAGTCTGTCTCTTCGCTGATTCCCGGTATGGTTCCCTTGGCAGAATATTGCCATAAATCATATCTTGTAGCAGTATAAGTTGGTTCCGCCCTGTATTGCGCCAGCCATATTTTGTAATTCGTAAGGCTGGGGGTGTCTATTTTTTCGTTCAGCCATGTATTGTTTGCGTAGATTCCTGCCGTATAGCCGGAATTGGCTATGGTCTGGCAGAATGCCCGGCACACTGCCGTCCGGGTTGCCTTATCAATCCCGTCTGCCCTGCCGCCGCTTGGCTCCACATCCAGAAAAACCGGGTAGGAAATATGGTAACCGTTAATCAGGCTTAAGACCATGGAAGCCTCTTCCACTGCTTCCACTTCATTCACTGCTTGGGTTACGAAATAAATTCCTACTTTCAGGCCGGCGGATGCCGCTCCCTGTATATTTGTCCGGAACATGGAATCCTCAATCAGCGCACCAGTGGTTGAGCCTCTGTAACCGCATCGTATGATAACATAAGACACACCGGAATTCTTCACGGCGTTCCAATCAATGCTGCCGTTCCATCGGGATACGTCAATGCCCATGTTCCCCGCTGCCGCGGATAAAACTCCTTCACTGTCAAAATTATACTTCACGCCCTGAATTACCTGTTCCCCCGTCACTTTATTTCCGTTCGCATCAAAATAATATGTTTTGCCGTCGATGGTCTGCCAGCCGGTATATTTATATTCCTCTTTCGGCTCTGCAGGTGTCTCCGGCTGTGCCGATGCATCCGGCTGCGCTGATGCATCCGGCTGCGCTGCCTGCACTTTCCGGTAGAACTTGTCCACCGTGTAATAATCCGCGTAAACAGCTTCCCGGAAATTACCTTCCGTATTGATTACAAACAATTGGTTTCCGTTCTTATCCGACAGTTTCGTCACATGATCTGCCTCAGGCCCCGGGATTACCGTGACAGCACAGGCTGCCGTCAAGCTGCCGTTACCGTTGGAAACGGCCGTCACGGCAGCCGTCCCCTGCCCCACTCCCGTTATGGTACCGTCCATGGCCACTGCCGCCACTGCCTCGTTATCCGATATCCAAGTAATGGACTTGTCCTCCATTCCCTGCACAGTAGCAACGACCTGGAATGTCTTCCCTATATTCAGCGTAACTTCTGTATAGTTCAAAACCAGAGTAGCAGGGATGGGCGTTTCCCCTGGATTTGCTCCGCCCTCCGAAGCCGCATCGTTCGGGGTTGCTCCGTCCTCCAAGATTATTTCAGCATTCAGGTTTGCACCGCCTTCTGCCACAGCTGCGCCGCTTGGGGCTGCTCCGCCCGTTCCTACGGCTGTCCCGGCCGGTTCTGCAACGCTTTCCTTCGGCACTTCCTCATATTCCCCCGTTTTAATGGCATTGGTAGTTTCTTCCGTAATCTTTTTTGTGGATTCCACAAAATCTACCGTGTCCTGCAAAGTCGATTCCGCCGCCGTATCCCTTTTCGTATCTTCTACGGCTGCATTTACTTCGGATTCCTTTTTGATTTCGTCAGCCACATCCACCTTTTTATATTCTATGGTATCCTTTACCGTCACCGCCACGCTTGCCGTAGAAATAGCGTACTCCGGTGCACTTTCCACTGCCAGCATCGCCACGCTGTATTTGCCGGGAACTGCATCGGCTTGGTAGATAATACCGTCCATGTCCTCGTCCTTCAGCACATAGCTTTTTTTGTCCGCCCCTGTCACGGTAACTTCAAAAGGGACACTCGGGATCAGCCTTCCTGTTTCCTTATTGACAAATTTTATCTTTAGGTCCTTCTGCACGGAGCTCAGATGCATTTCCACTTGGATCGAACCATCGGCATACAATTCCTTCTCCTCAAACTCTGTCACGGCTGCCGCTTCTTCCAACGCCTCCGCTTCCGCAACCGCCGCTTTCTCGTTCTGCGCATCCATCATAGCCAGCAACCCGCTCTCTCCTACTACCTCTATCCCTTCCATCTGCGTTCCAATTTCCGCAAAAGCTGCCACCTGCTCCGCTTCTGTCTTTGCCTTAAAGGAAAAAGCGCCAAGTGCCGCCGCTCCTGCCAGAATCAATATGCCCAGAAATATAGAGGCAATGTCCATCGCTTCCAAAGTTCTTCTGCGGCGGCTTCTCTGCCTCTTTGGAGCCGTTTTGCTTTTTCTTCCCGTCCTGCCCCGGCTTTCGGAAATCTTTCCTCCGGATACCGCCGCTCCTTCCTGCACCGCGGCGGCTTCCCAATAATCGTCCTCACCGCATTCATCGTCATCCAAAAACTCTTCTTCACGCCCGGCTTCTATATATACGGATTCCGTCTGCACCGCTTCCGCATATGCCGCATCTCCTGTTTGCGCATCCTTCCGTTCCGCATGCCCCGCTATGTATTCCCCTTTCTCTTCGATATTATCTGCATCCTTATCTCCTGCATTTTCCTCTTTTATGTTTCTGCTTACACCTTCAGCTTCTATGCTTTTTTGTTTCCCATAGCTTCCATCTGCACTTCCGTTCTCTGTCCCCCCGTCTTCCGTACCGTTTCTTCCGGTGCACTCATCTTCCTCATCCAAATATTCGATTTCATCCGCATATGCCGAACCTGCGGTTTCCCGCTCATAATAGTCGTCCTCTTCCAAATCCTCGTCTAAATACCCCTGTTCCGTCTTCGCCACAGATTTCCGTTTTAATAAATTCTTTCGCTTATTCTTCTTCATAATGTAACCTCCAAAACAGACATATGGCATATGATAGCATGAAACCGGCATGTTTTCAATGGTGCATGAAACAGTCCTATGGAAATGGACGGACCAGGGCATAAACTCGCATTGACTTGCACCGTATTAAAAAAAAGCTAACCCCAGGAGCAAAGGATTTTAAACCATACAGTTCACTCCCCTTTGAAGCCTGAATGTAATGTTGGGAGGCGGACGCCCGTGCGCGAGTTTTTTTAGTGGCC
>CAJUIM010000045.1 GCA_910586275.1 uncultured Lachnospiraceae bacterium
CGCAAAAAAATCCCTCCCGTGCGTCCGCCTCCCAACACAACATTCAGGCTGAACTGTTACCAATTTCCGCCGCAATTTTCCAAAATCACTTGTTTTTTACCTATGTATCTGCTAAACTGAATGCGGGATATTTAACGGCGTGGCTGCATAAAAATAACTGTGACAGGAGAGCGGTTCATGCATTGTGAGGAACGGAACGGAGGGCTGCTGAAGCAGTTCTTTTTTACATATATTATCCGGCTGCAGGAATGCGGCACAAAGAAGGAGGAGGAACGGCGATGGATGAACAATTTGAGAAAGAACTGAAGGAAAACGGCGCAGGGGTGGATATGGCCGTCAAACGGTTTATGGGAAAGAAGGAACTGTATAAGAAATTTTTGGTGAAATTTCTTGCGGATCATAGCTGCGAGGCCATTGCGGAGCATATAGGCGGAAACAATTATGAGGAGGCTTTTAACAGCGCCCATACGCTGAAAGGAGTGGCCGGGAATCTGGGGTTGGATCCCATTTATGAAAAGGCTTCGGAGATAACGGAATTGCTGCGCGGAAAGCAGCCGGACGAAGTGGATCGGACGAAGGTAGATGCGGTGGTGGAGGAACTGAGAAGGATAAACGGCATTTTCAAGGATATTATATCCAAATATGAATAAGAACGGAGACAGAGGGACATCAAAATGAGAAATACAAGGGCAAGCGAGAATAGAATCAGGACGAAACGGAGTATTTGCTTTAAAATTATGACAATGACGACAGCCATTGTCATTGTTGTAATGCTGATCTGCACAGCCGTTCTCAAGTATTCCATGCAGAGCCTGACGGAATCCATACTGCTGGATGTGCTGCAGCCTATGGTCAGGCAGTCGGCGAAAGCAGTAGAATCCAATATCCATCTGTTGGCCGACCGGATGATGATTCTGGCCACGGACAGCAGGCTGGACGGCACAGGAGAAATATCGGCCGGGAAAACAGAAGCATTGGAGAGTATTTACAACACTTATGAGTTTTACGGCATAGGGCTGTATGGAATGGACGGGGAAGGAATTGTGATGAAAGGGGAGGCTTATGACAGCCTGGCAGGAGAATCATGGTTCCGTCTGCTGCAGGAGACGGATAATCTGACCATTGCGGATCCTGTGGTAAAGGAAGGGTATGTGGGCATTCCCATGGGAATGCCGGTGAAGACGGAAGAGGAAACGACGGCATATTTGGTGGGAATATATAAATATGACATACTCAGTGATGTTCTCGGATCCATTCATATCGGGCAGAGCGGCATTGCGGTAATAATCAATGAAGAAGGTAAGATTGTGGCGCATCCCGAAACGGATGTGGTGAGGGCGGAACTGAACATTTATGATTTGGATACTTCCCCATCCGCGGCGCAGATTTTTGACCGGATGATATCCAGGGAAATCGGGTCGGCAGAAGGGGTGGTGAACGGGCAAGAGGCCTATGTGGCTTTCTGTCCTGTCCGGGGGACGCATTGGTCTATCGCGGTGGAAGTGCCGAAGAAAGATTATATGCAGCAGACGAATAACGCGGTGCGCGATACAATGGTAGGGACGGCAGGCGCATTGGCAGTGGCGCTGCTTTTCATCGGCATAGTGACGACGGTTATTTCCAGGCAGCTGAAGGGAGCGATTGTGCGCATGAACGGGTTGGCGGATGGGGATCTGAAGTCGCCGGTAGAAGTAAGGAAATCCGGAGATGAGGTGGAAATTCTGTCCGGTTCCCTGAAAGTCACCATCGAAAGTATGAACCGTTACATCATGGAGATACGCAGAGTCTTGGACCAGATTTCCAATGGCAATCTGAACGTGTCGGCGGAAGGGGAATACAAGGGGGATTTTGCGGTAGTCAGGGATTCCCTTATGCAGATTATTGATTCTCTGAACAAGGTGATGAAACACATTAACCGGACTGCCCGCCAGCTGATGGTGACGGCAGATAATGTGGGGAGTCAGTCGGAGGAAATGCATCAGGCTGCCGTCAGCCAGACAGGGGCTATGGATGTGCTGAATGCGGAAGTGGATGTCATCAAGCAGAATCTGGCTGAGGTGACGGAGAATACAAGAAAAACAAAAGAGCGGGCCGACGGCATTGCCATGCAGATTGCGGGCGGAAACTGTAAGATGCAGGAACTGCAGAACGCAATGACGGAAATTGATAAAAATGCAGGTGACATAGAAAAAATCAGTAAATTGATGGAAGAGATTGCGAAGCAGACCAATATCCTGGCACTGAACGCATCGGTAGAGGCGGCGAGGGCAGGAGAAGCAGGCAAAGGTTTTGCCGTTGTGGCACAGGAAGTGAGGAATCTGGCAGAACAAAGCGGCAGTGCGGCCAAGAATACGGTTACAATGATAGAGACGGCTATCAGCCATATCCGCCGGGCGGTAAAACTGACGGCAGAAACATCGGAATCTTTGGAAGAAATCAGCAAGAGTTCGGATGCAGTGACGGAGATTGCCGGATGTCTGTCTCAGACAGTGAATATTCAGGAAAACTCTTTATTGGAAATAACAGGCAGGATTGAAGATATGTCTGAAATCACAAAGCAGAATGAGCAATGTGCGGAAAGAGCCGCGGAGGCAAGCGTTGAACTGAAAGCGGAATCGGAGAAACTAAATAGACTGCTGGATAGTTTTCAGTTTCATTAGGCTGTAAAGACGGAGGGAAAGCAGATGATACGATGGAAGACGGCGGGAATCTTACTGGCATCAGTCTGTATGCTTGCAGGCTGCGGCACAGAGCAGCAGACCGGAATGCAGGACGGGACATACACGGCTCAGATGTCGGAATATTCCCATGGATGGAAAGAATATGTGACGATTACCGTTAAAAACGGTGAGATTGTTGCGGCGGAGTATAATGCGGAGAATGCCAGCTGCTTTATCAAAAGCTGGGATAATGCATATATGAACAATATGAAGACGGCTATGGGGACATACCCAAACGAGTATACCAGATATTATGCCGGACAGCTTCTGGGGAAGACTGCAGTGCCTGAAATTGATGCGTTATCGGGTGCCACGACTTCGGCTGGAAATTTCAGGAGGCTGTCGCAGGCTGTGACGGAACAGGCAGTGAAAGGGGACTCTACAATTGTTTGCGTAGAACCGCAAGGAGATTGACATTTAAGTCGATAAGTGCTATCATTATAGCACTAATAAAAGGTGCAACGGAAGAGGAGTGGATATGGGACGGCAGCGTATATTGATTGTGGATGACGAAGAGGTGAACAGAGAGATACTGGATACGATGTTCAGTTTGGATTATAATATCTCTCAGGCATCAAACGGACGGGAAGCAATAGAACTGATAGAGGAAAAAAATGATTTGGTATTGATTTTGCTGGACATTGTCATGCCGCTGATGGATGGGTTCGGGGTTCTGGAATATATGAAGAGACAAGGGCTGCTTGACAAGATTCCCGTCATACTGATTACCGGTGAAACGGTGAGGAACAGCGAGGACAGGGCATATTCCTACGGCATTGCCGATGTGATGCATAAGCCCTTTTATCCGGATATCGTTTTAAGAAGGGCAAATAATATAATCGAACTGTATCAGAATAAACGGAATATGGAGGAACGGCTTAAGGAACAGGAGGAAGCCATCCGTGCGCAGGAACAGAAAATCCGGCAGAACAATGAGTTTATGATAGATGCACTCAGTACGGTAGTGGAATTCCGGAGTTTGGAGACGGGAGAACATATTAAGAGAATTAAGTACTTTACAAGGGTGCTGCTGAAATATCTACAGAAGTATTACCCGCAATATGGGCTAACGCAGGAGCAGATTGGTGAGATTACCAGGGCGGCTGCGCTGCATGACATTGGAAAGATTGGAATATCCGATGCTATATTGTTAAAACCCGGGAAGCTGACGGACGGGGAGTTCGAGATTATGAAGGCACATACTACGATAGGCTGCGATATATTGGAATCTTTCTGTCAGGAACAGGATAATTTCTACAGATATTGCTATGAGATCTGCCGGCATCACCATGAAAGGTGGGACGGGAAAGGATATCCGGATCATCTGGCAGGAGACCAGATTCCGCTCAGTGCGCAGGTAGTTGCCATAGCAGATGTGTATGATGCACTGGTGAGCAAGAGAGTATATAAAAGCGAATATGCAAATTCCGTGGCTTATGACATGATCATAAGCGGGGAATGCGGCCAGTTTGCACCGGACGTATTGGAATGCTTTAAACTTGCCAAGGAAGATTTCTTTGATTTGGTAGAAGTCATAAAAATCTTGAATTTTCTATAAAATTTGACTATATAGAACAAAAGTCAGCGAAACAACATAAAGTGTTTGGCTGTCTTTCGTTTTGCCCGGAGGTGGAAGATTATGGAATGGAATTGCGGTGGCGCATTTCCGACGGAGGATATGCTGGAAATGGTTTTTATGTTTGATCACAGAGGGATTATAAACTGTGCCAATGCAGCCGCCAGAATGAAATTGGGGTATAAGGAAGAAATCTGCGGAGTACATATCAGCAGTGTCCTTCCCGGTGCCTTTAAGCCGGCAGGGGAAGAGGGAGGCGTAGTTGACGTATGGGGCAGCGATGTCCGCAACCTTATGGCATACCGTAAAAATCTTACCTGTTTTCCCGTAGAAGTGAAAGTGATAGAGAAAGAGGATTCCGGAATCAGGGTATGCCTGATGAATGATTTGCTGGAAAAGGAATTCCTCAATAAAAAGATTGAGCAGATGGAACAGGAGATAGAGCAGGCATCCAAGGTGAAATCGGAATTTGTAGCCAATGTGACCCATGAGTTACGGACTCCGGTAAACGGAATTCTCGGAAATGTACGCGAATTGCTGGACATAGAGACGGATGACCGTAAGCTGCGGAACCTGAACCTTATGGAACGCTGCTGCGAGGATATGCACAAATTAATAAACAATATCTTGGACTTTTCCAAACTGGATGCGGGCAAATTCGTATTGGATCCCCAAAAATTCAATTTGCGGGAGATGTTGGATTACATAAAAGGAAACCATGTGAACCGTATTACCGAAAAGGGATTGGAGTTTTTCATGACGGTTTCGCCTCAGCTGCCGGAGTTTGTGGTAGGGGATGAACTGCGTATCGTACAGATACTGAACAACGTGCTGTCCAATGCCCAGAAGTTTACGTCGGTGGGGAAAATTTCCATGGAAGTGCTGCCTACGGCAGTCATGGACGATAATGTGGAACTGTTTTTCATCATAGTGGATACCGGCATCGGCATTGACAAGGCGGATCAAGATAAGCTGTTTAAAAGCTTTTCACAGGTAGATGCATCCATATCCAGAAAATACGGAGGAACCGGGCTGGGACTGAATATCTGTAAACAGCTGGTGGAACTGATGGGCGGCAATATCAGAATGGAAAGCGTAAAAAATCAAGGGACCACGGTTTCTTTCTCTATATGGCTGCAGCTTCCCGAAGAAGAAAAGGAAGTGATGGAGGCCAGAAAAGAGATGCTTCAGCCGGCCGGCCGCAAGGAGGGCGGCGAAGAGACAGAGGCTGCGCAGCTTCGGCAGTTCGGCACAAACGCAAACAAGGAAGAACTGAAAAAGAGCCTGTCTAAACTGATTCTCTGCGTGGAGATGGAGAATTGGGAAAAGGCGGAGATGTTCATGGAGAGCATACGGCAGCTGACGGACGGCGCGCCCCGGGAGGTAAGCATGCTGGTACTGCGGCTTAAGATGGCGGTGCAGAAGGAAAATTATGAAAAAATATCCGCCAATCTGGATAGCTTGAATGCATTGATTGATTCGGAGGAGAACTGACTATGTTTAGTGCTGAAAAAGCGATAAGCGGAAGTAAGATATTGGTGGTCGATGACGTGGAGACCAACCGGATGATCCTGGAAGAAATCATTAAGGATATGGGATGCCGGCCGGTTCTGGCCGAAAGCGGGGTGGAAGCGCTGAAACTGTTTTACGAGTTCAGCCCGTCTTTGGTACTGACGGATATATCCATGCCGCAGATGGATGGGTACGAACTTTGCAGGGTTCTGAAGGCAGATCCTAACAGCAGGGAAATACCGGTTATTTTCATTTCTGCTTTCGACGATCCGAAAGATATTGTGAAAGGGTTTTCCATCGGAGGGATTGATTATATAACAAAACCGTTTATTCCGGAAGTCGTGCAGTCCAGGGTAGGCGTGCATGTCCATCTTTATGAGGCAAACAAGGAAATCACAGAGGCCAACCGAAGACTGCAGGCTTCTGTCAATGCGCAGCTTCGGCAGATGGAGGCAGAGAAGAGGAGTGTCCTGCATGCGCTTGCCAACATGGCGGCAAGAAATTCCCTGCATGCAGAGGAATATATGGGGAGACTGAGGTATGACTGTCGGATTTTGGCACAGGGAATGCAGCTTTCCCCTTCATTTGAATCGGAAATATCCGATACATATATAGATACGATAGAATTGGCGGCGGCATTGTGCGATGTGGGAAACATCGGAATACCGAAGGATGTGCTCCAGAAAAAAGAGAAACTCACGGAAGAAGAACAGATTCTGATGCGGAGCCATACTGACATAGGGGCAAGGCTGCTTTCGGATTTACAGGTATCCACTGATTATAACGATTATATGCGGATGTCCATTGAAATTGCACAATGCCATCATGAAAATTGGAACGGCACCGGGTATCCGAATGGCCTGAAGGGGAATGAAATACCGCTGTCGGCGCAGATTGTCTCACTGATCAATGTGTTCTGTGCATTGACCGAGAGGAGAAGTTTCCGGGAAGAATACAGCAGAGAAGAGGCAATCGATATTATGAAAGCGGATGCGGGAGAAAAATTCCATCCTGAAATTTTTAAAATTTTTTGTAAAATATTGCGGCAGCTGCATTGAGCAGAAGCAGTATCCAGAGCGGGAGGATGAGGGACTTGATTACGGATGAAGAATTTTTAAGGATTGTCAGGTATTTAAAACCACGTTACGGCTTGGACTTGGAACAGAAAAAAGTTATAGTGAACGGCAGAATGGAGAATTATATCAGAGCCGGAGGATGGCCGAATTTCAATGCATACATGGACGATGTGGAAAAAGACAGAAGCGGTAATCTGGAAATGATACTTGTCAATATGCTGACCACCAACCATACTTATTTTATGAGGGAATTTGAACATTTTGAATATTTCAGGAAGATAGTTCTTCCGTGGCTGAAGACAAAGGAAGGTGCCAAGAGGGATCTGCGTATCTGGTGCGGCGCGGCATCTACCGGAGAAGAGCCGTACATGATTGCCATGGTACTGAAAGATTTCTTCGGCATGGAGCATAATATGTGGGATACAAAAGTGCTGGCTACGGATGTATCTACCAAGGTGCTGAAGCAGGCGATGGCGGGCATATATTCCGGAGAGCAGCTGAAAAATGTGCCGGAGCAGTGGAAAAGGCATTTCTTCCAATTGGATAAAATCAGCGGGCAGTATATAGTGAAGGATGAACTGAAAAGCGAAGTTTTGTTCCGCCAGTTTAACTTAATGGAATCTTTTCCGTTCAAGAAAAAATTACATACTATATTTCTGCGCAATGTTATGATATATTTTGATGAGAGGACTAAGGCGGAACTCCTCAAGAAGGTATATGACAGTTTGGAACCGGGTGGTTATCTGTTTATCGGGATGACGGAAACTTTGGACAGGAATACGGTGCCATTTCAGATTATTCAGCCGTCAATCTTTAGAAAGCAGGGAGGAAATAATTGATGTATGAGTCCGATTAAAGTATTGGTTGTGGATGATTCGGTTGTATTCAGGGAACTGTTGGTGCAGAACCTGAGCAGGGACCGGTCCATTCAGGTAGTGGGGACGGCGAAGGATGCCTTTGAGGCACGGGATGCTATTCTGAAATATCATCCGGATGTCATGACTCTGGACATTGAGCTCCCGAGGATGAGCGGTATTGAGTTTCTGCGGAAACTGATGCCTCAGTATCCCATGCCGGTAGTGGTGATCAGTTCCCTAAGCGATAAAGTGTTCGATGCCTTGAATGCAGGAGCGGTGGATTTTGTGGCAAAGCCGGCGGTGGTGAACAGGGCACAGCTGGAAGATTTTATTAAGAACGAACTGTTGGTGAAAATAAAGATAGCTTCCACTGCCAAGATCAGCAATATTAAGAAGACGGTGGCAAGTGTGGAGAGCCAGCAGCTTACTACTTCGCAGAAAAACCTGATTGTGGCCATCGGGGCTTCTACCGGAGGAACGGAAGCAATTTTTTCTGTTGTGAAGGATTATGGGGTGGATATCCCGGGCATTGTCATAGTGCAGCATATGCCGCAGGGATTTACGCAGATGTATGCCAAGAGGCTGGATAATGAGTGTCGTGTCCATGTGAAGGAAGCGCAGACAGGGGACCGGGTACTGCCCGGCCATGTGCTGATAGCTCCCGGAGGGGATAAGCATATGCATCTGGTGAAGGTAGGAGACAACTATCAGGTAGAGGTGAAGCCGGGGCCTAAGGTGAACGGGCATTGCCCGTCGGTGGATGTGCTGTTTGAATCCGTGGCCAGAGTGGCAAAGGGGAATGCGGTAGGGATCATCCTTACCGGAATGGGCGGCGATGGCGCAAAGGGCCTGCTGGCCATGCGTAAAGCAGGAGCAAGGACAATTGGGCAGGATGAATCTACCTGCGTGGTTTACGGAATGCCCAAGGTTGCTTATGATATAGGAGCCGTGCAGTATCAGGAGAAGCTGACGGATATTGCCAAAAGGACCTATGCAGTATTAAATAAAATGTAGAGGAGAGAAAAAATGAAAATTCTATTGGCAGAAGATGATTTTGTTACACGGAAATTTATGGTCAATTTCCTGTCCAAATACGGCGAGTGTGACGTGACTGTAGATGGAATGGAAGCGGTGGATGCGTTCATGATGGCGTTGGAGGATGACGATCCCTATGACTTGGTATGCTTGGATATCATGATGCCGGTAATGGACGGGTATCAGGCGCTGGTGGGCATCCGTAATCTGGAGAAGCAAAGGAACGTTCCGGAGGAGAAAGCCGCCAAAGTCATTATGACGACAGCTTTGAATGAAGAAAGAAATGTAAACATGGCTTTTGAATTAGGATGTACTATTTATTCCGGCAAGCCTATTGATCAGGACAGATTTGAACAGGCATTAAAAAAGACCGGCTTACTGTAAAGGCGGGATAAAAAGCGGAGACTAAACAGGAAAGGAGAAGTATATGGCTGAAGAATTTAACACAGAAGGCATGTTGGATATGTATCTGTTTGAGAACGAACAGCTGCTGGAACAGCTTCAGGAAATGGTATTGGAGCAGAAGGATTCGGATTGCTTTGACGAAGACAGCATCAACGAAATCTTCCGTGCCATGCATACGATTAAGGGCTCTTCCGGTATTATGATGTTCGACAATATAACGGCAATATCCCATAAGCTGGAAGATGTCTTTTTCTACCTGCGAGAATCACATCCTGAGAATGTTCCGCATCTGGAACTGGTGGAGCATGTATTAACGGTAGAAGATTTTATCAGCGGTGAAATGGATAAGATACGCAATGGGGATACACCGGACGGAGAACCGGCGGAAATCATTGCGGAATTGGATAAGTTTTTGGAGAAGATTAAAAGCGGGAGTTTGGCAGCGGCAGAAGGGGAAGAGGCACCGCCGGTTCCCCAGAACGTGCATGTGGAGCCGAAGCATTTCTACATCGCTCCGGTAGCCAGCAGTGCAAGCCGTTTTTACAAAATATATATTACCTTTTTTCCGGATACGGAAATGGCAAATGTGCATGCCTATAAAACGGTCTATGCCTTAAAAGAGATTGCAGAGGATCTGCTGTATTCGCCGGAGGACATTATTTCCGATCCGGACAGCGCACAGGCTATCATAAAAGACGGATTCCGCATTTTGCTGCAGTCGCAGTCCAACGAAGAGGAAATACGGAAGCTGATCGGCGTTGGATATGACATTGAGGCAGTGGACATCTATGAATGCAAGGCGGAAGAATTCCTGCAGGGATTTGACTTCGGCGAGCATGAACTGAAGATAGATTTGGAATCCAGCGTGGAGGATATTGAGGCGAAAGTCAAGGCTGCCATTGATTTAAGCAATTCGGAAGCAGGAGAAGCGGAAAAACCGAAAGAGAAGCCGAAGATGATGCCTGGTGATTTCGTCATTAAGTCGAAGGAACCGGGTAAGAAGAAGCAGTTGGCAAAGGATAAGCCCAAAGCTGAGAAGGCTTCGTTCATCAGTGTCAATGTAAGCAAGATGGATCAGCTGATGGATCTGATCGGGGAACTTGTCATTTCGGAATCCGTAGTATTGCAGAATCCGGATCTGAAAGTGCCTGGGCTGAATCTGACGAACTTTAATAAGGCTGCGGCGCAGATGGCTAAGATTTCCACTGATCTGCAGAATGTAATTATGTCCATGAGGATGGTTCCGCTGACCAATATTTTCCAGAAAATGAACCGTATTGTATTTGACGTGTCAAGAAAACTTGGGAAAGACATTGATTTTGAAATGATCGGTGAGCATACCGAGGTGGATAAGAACATTATAGAGCATATTTCGGATCCGTTGATGCATCTGGTAAGGAATGCGGTGGATCATGGAATAGAAACAAAGGAAGAGCGGAAAGAGAGCGGTAAGCCGGATAAAGGCAAGGTTACCTTATCGGCGCGTACGGAAGCCGGTAAAGTCTGGATCAGTGTCTCGGACAACGGGAAGGGTCTTGACCGGGATAAGATTTTGGCAAAGGCGAGAAAGCAGGAACTTCTGACCGACGGCAAACCGGAGTCAGCTTACAGCGATAAGGAGGTATTCCAGTTCATAACGCTGCCGGGCTTTTCTACCAACGAACAGGTTACGGAATATTCCGGGCGCGGCGTCGGCATGGATGTGGTAGTGCAGAATATCCAGAACATAGGCGGTGTCTTGGATATTGAAAGTGAAAACGGGTTCGGAACTACGATGAGCCTGAAAATACCGCTGACTCTTGCCATTATCGACGGAATTGTCATGGAGACGGGAAATTCTTCCTTTGTCATGGAAACCGGCGTAATCAAAGAGTTTTTCAGCGTAAAGGAAAGCATGATGATTCATGAGCCTAACGGGGAGGAATATGTAATGATACGCGGAGACTGTTTTCCGGTCATCCGTTTAGGGAAATGGTACGGGCTGCATGATTACCGCACCTCGGTGGAAGACGGAATGATGCTTATTCTGGAAGTGGAGAATAGGACAATATGCCTGTTTGTGGATAAGCTGATCGGTAAGCAGGAAATCGTGGTGAAGCCCATTCCCTCTTATATCAAGAAAGTCAAAGGGCTTTCGGGATGTACGCAGTTAGGTGACGGAAGCATTGCCCTGATTTTGGATCCGGGCGGATTAGTAGAATAAATCAGAAAGGAAAAGGACATATATGGAGGAAACGAATGAAATAAGGAAACATCCGCAGGACTCAAGAGGCGGTTCGGACGAGCGGGATGCCCAAAAGGGAAAATACATGACTTTCAAATCCGGAAATGAATATTTCGGGCTGAAAATTCAATATGTAAACGAAATTATTGGCTTTCAGACAATAACGGCAATACCGGAGACAGAGGATTATATTAAGGGATTAATTAACCTGCGGGGAAAAATTATACCGGTAATCGATGTACGTCTGCGGTTCCGTCAGGAGCCCTTCGAGTATAATGACAGGACCTGCATTATTGTCATTAATGTAAAGTCTACGGTAGTGGGATTGATTGTGGAGAAGATTGCGGAGGTAGTGGAAATCAAAGAAGAAAATATTTTACCGCCGCCGTCTATCGGGCGTGCCGATAAGGTGCAGAATAAGTATGTCTATGGTATCGGCAAGGTCGGTGATTCCGTGAAATTGCTGTTGGATCCGGATAAGCTGCTGAACGATGCAGATATGTCAGTAATAGAGCAGGCTAATGAGATGGTCGCAGAGGAAGAGTGAGAGGTGTGTAATTATGAAAAATATGAAAATGAAGACTAAGTTAATATTGGGGTTTTTTGTTCCTATTGCCATTACGATAATCAATATCATTATTGGTGACATGGCGACAAAGCATGCTACTGAGTATACGGATCCTGTTGCACAGGAACAATATATAACAAGTGCAGCCATTTTTACGGCGGCATTTGCAGTGGTATCCGTAATTATCACGATGTGGATTGCATTGGTATTGATTAAGGTTATAGAAAAGTCGGTAAAGCAGCTGTCCGATGCGGCCAAAGACATAGCAGTGGGCCGTGTGGATATTAATATGGTGAAATATAACAATGATGAATTCGGCGACTTGGTAGACGAATATAATGAGGTTATCAACAATATCAAGTATCAGGCACACATTGCGGAAGAGGTTTCCAACGGGAACCTGACAATCAATGTAGTTCCGAAGTCACCGGAAGATGTATTGGGCAATTCTTTAAAGAAGCTGGTTGAGGACAATCTGCATGCCCTTAGCAATATCAGTGATGCGGGTTCACAGGTGACCATCGGTTCCGCACAGGTTGCCAGTGCCAGCCAGGCATTGGCACAGGGATCTACGGAGCAGGCCAGCGCAATTCAGCAGATTACGGCATCCATCAGTGAGATTGCCGAAAAGACAAAACAGAATGCGGAACAGGCAAATGATACGAACCGCCTGATGTCGGAAGTAATCGGCAATGTAAATAAAGGGAATACGCAGATGCAGGATATGATGTCTGCAATGCAGGATATCAACAAATCTTCGGAAAGCATTTCCAAGATTATCAAAGTAATTGACGATATTGCATTCCAGACGAACATTCTGGCTCTCAATGCCGCAGTGGAAGCGGCAAGAGCCGGTGAAGCCGGAAAAGGATTTGCGGTTGTTGCGGAAGAAGTACGGAGCCTTGCGGCAAAGAGTGCGGCAGCGGCAGCGGAAACGGCAGAATTAATTGAGGATTCTATCGGCAAAGTGGGTGTCGGTTCCCGTATAGCAGACGAAACTGCAAAGGCATTGGAGATGATCAGCAGTACGGCAGTTCAGTGTGAAAGCCAGATTAGGGGAATCGCCGATTCTTCCAATTATCAGGCAACGGCAGTGGCACAGATTGAACAGGCTATCGCACAGGTATCCCAGGTAGTTCAGACCAACTCTGCAACCAGTGAGCAGTGTGCGGCAGCCAGCGAAGAACTGTCCAACCAGGCTACGAGGATGCGTGACTTGCTCTCCATTTACAATTTGGGATCAAGCAGTCCTTCAGCCGGAATAGATAGCGGTATGTCTTATTCTTCATCTAAGGCAAATGCAAATGAACAGATTATTTCTCTTGGGGACGGATTCGGAAAGTACTAAGGATTGTCAGAAATAAATTTTCAGACACGTTCTGGAGAAAGTGTGATACGGCCGGAAAATTTCCGGCCGTATTTTATGCACACGGACAGGGGGATGTGCCCTGTTTAATGACAGAGGGGAATATAAAACAGAGTTGTCATGCCTTGGGCGGACAACTCTGTTTTATGTCTGAATAAATAATCTGTCTTATATCTGGCTCAGTGCCTGCAGAGCGTTTTCTTTGATAATCGGGTTAAAGTGTTCTTCCATGTATGCTTCGCTGGCCGAAACATACTTTTCTGCTTTGCCGTATTCGGATAAAATATTGCATACTTTATTGAATTCCACCGGGCTATGTTTGCCTTTGGATATTACAAGGATATATCGGTGGGCGGCATCGTTTTTATATAGAGAATTGCTTTCATCGTAACATGTTACCAATACATGAGAGATTCTGGTCACCGTATGAATGGAATCAAAAGAAAAGATGCGGGTAAGTTCCTGCGGAGCGGCATTTTTCTGTTTTTCCTCCGTCTTTTTCGTGGCTGCTTCGGAAGAGGATGTCTTTTCCAATGCTTCGGCAAATTTGCCTTCGTGTATTTTACGGAACAAATCCAATACATCATCGGCTCCCTCGGAAAAATTTTCCATCGCGTCTTCAAAATCTTCTTCCGAGTCATGCACGGAAGGCGCAAATTTTGAAAAGCGTGTGTCCAGTTCGTCGGGATCTTCTACCTTTGTAATAATGAGCACGATACATTCGGAATTCAGAGGAATGGCTTCTATCATTAACGGAATATCCTCTGCTTCAAAGCCAAATTCAAAAGATGCCTGCTGCATCATATCGCGGAACAGATTCTTTGCTTTTTCGGTTCCATATGCCAGTTCACTGATTTTTAGTTCTCGGTCGGCTAAATCTTCTCTGGTAAGCGTACAGCGAATCTGATGGTCATTTACTTTTTCAATTTTCATGTTATCACATCCTTACTATTAAGATACTGCCACCTTATTATATTGTGACTAACCTGAACCTGATTAAACCTAAAGAATGATACTTCACAGTTATAAGTATATTATACTCTCTGCTTGTTTAAGTCAATAGAAATTGCCACTCTTTAAAAAATTTTAATAAAATTGTGACAAAATTCCAGTTTTTTCTTGAAATGTGAGAGAGAACCTGTTATAATTATCCATACGGGATGTCTCCGGGCAGTCAGTATCGGAAGGAGGCATGACAGTTCAGTACAATCTGCAGTATGCAATGGCCATGCAATACGGCAGGATTATAATTGTATCATAATTAATTTTATAATTGGAGTATCATTTGCCTGTTATACGGCATATGCGATAGTTCAATCTTCTCTTCTACAGTATGATAGGAGATGTCTTACAAGCTTTTGTGCTTGTTCAGAAAATAAAATTTTCCAAAAAGTTTTCACGTTATTATAATTCACACTCACGAATATTTATTCGAAAAAAGGGTAATTTTATTTTTAGCATTTTATGTTGATACATGTCCGGGCATTCCGTCATGAAACAATTTTATTCACGGATCTGAATGGGGGTGAGGCATACCCAGTGGAACAAATGCCGATAAACGGAAGTAAATGCAGCAATCATAGGCTGTCTCTGAGAAGGCGGAGGTTCTGCTGCTAATAGAGTATAAACAAAAAAATAAAAAATATATCACGGACGGAAAAACAAAACTTCTTTTGGTCTTTTTCATTACGGAAAAGGCTTCTCTGCAGGGCAGCGTGCGCGTGCAGGACAATATGTCTGTGCGGAATGCATAAATATATTGCGGAAGAGAATGCCTGCGTTATGCAGGCATGGAATAGCGGACAGGAAGACCCCCGAATGGCTGTGAGCCGGGCACGCTGTCAAAAAAAGCTGTAAAAAGTAAAATTTGGTAATGACTGTAAAGCAATAGTTTGTTATAATAAGGACGATTGGAAGGGAGCTGGGGCAATGAAAAAATTAATTCCGGTAGTAACTGCAATCGTTCTTATTATTGTAGTTGTTGCAATTAGCGTAGGTCTGAAATTGGCAGATAAATATTCCTATTCAAAAGAACGGGCTGATCTGGAGGAATATTTCAGGATTGAGAGAGAAGATGAAGTCGCTATAGTGCTTCAGGATGAACATATAGAAGAAAAGGCGAAACTGATAGGCGGCAAGTATTATTTTGACATTGCCACTGTGCATAAATATTTCAACGGCAGATTTTATGAAGACAGAAATGAACAGCTTCTGTTATATACGCTGCCGGAGTATACGGTAAGGGCTGAGATAGGCTCTTCTTCTTATACTGTTATGGAAAACATGACAGACATGGGATATCCGGTTGCCTTATACGGTGCCGCTCCTGACGGAAACGGTGAGATTTTATATGTGGCGGCCGACTATGTAAAGCTGTTCACGGATTATTCTTATGAAGCCTTTGCCGAGCCCAACCGTATGCAGGTGTATACGCAGCAGCCGGGGGACAGAAGGGAAGGCCGGATCATCAAAGATACGGAAGTACGGTTTCAGGGAGGCGTGAAAAGTCCCATCCTTACAGAGGCAGTGGAAGGGGATACGGTAATTATATTGGAAGAAATGGAAAAATGGAGCAAAGTCAAGACGGCGGATGCTTTTATAGGATATGTGGAAAATAAGAGGATGGAGATGGAGAGCAGCCTTGTTACAATGGATATACAGCCGCAGGCAGGGGAACCCCAGGCATCTGTCCAGTCGGAATTTATAAACCCTGAGTTTACCAGCCTGACGAGAGATCATAAGATTAACCTAGGATGGCATGCAGTTGCGGGAACGGCAGGGAATGATACGCTGATTTCCGTTTTGGAGAATACGAAAGGCATCAATGTGATTTCTCCCACATGGTTTGCGCTTACGGACAGCGAAGGGAACTTCTCTAGCTTTGCCTCTGCGGATTATGTGACGCGCGCCCATGACATAGGGGTGGAAGTATGGGGACTGATCGATAATTTTTCCAATAAGGAGGCAGTGGATACTTATGAATTGCTTTCTTATACGCACAAGAGAGCATATTTGATAGAAAACTTGGTGAATACTGCCTTGGAATATAGATTGGACGGAATCAATGTGGACTTTGAGAGCATCAGTCAGGATGCAGGGACTCATTTCATTCAGTTTATAAGGGAATTGTCCGTGGCGTGCAGAAAAAACGGGCTGGTACTTTCTGTGGATAATTATGTGCCTACCGGATATACGGATCACTATGATCGGGCGGAACAGGGTATATTTGCGGATTATGTGATTATCATGGGGTATGATGAGCATTACAGCGGCAGTTCCGAAGCGGGAAGCGTGGCATCCATCGGATTTGTGGAAGACGGTATACGCAGAACGGTGGAACAGGTGCCGGCGGAAAAGGTAATCAATGCATTGCCGTTCTACACCCGTATCTGGAAAAGCGAAGGAGCAAATCTTACCAGTGAGGCGGTAGGCATGGAGATGGCAGAGCAGTTTGTGGCGAATCATAACATTGAGACAAGATGGGATGAGGAGACATGCCAAAATTACGGGGAAGCTATGGAAGGAAGCGTATTTTATCAAGTATGGCTGGAAGACGAGCAGTCTATAGAAGCTAAGCTGAATATTATGGAAAAATATAATATCGGCGGTGTGGCGGCGTGGCGCCTAGGATTTGAGAAGGCATCCATATGGGACGTAGTCATGGATTATCTCGGACGGTAGGAATGTCCGGCCGCCATGAGGGAACAATCTTTGAATTTAACCGGATGGGCGGGGGAAAAATCATTCTCCTGCCCGATTTTTTTAGTCTATGGCATCAGAGGGGAAAAAGGGGATGAAAGGGTATTATTTTTTCGAAAGGATTCATAAAGTTAAATAAATAAGAGATAAAGAATGGTGGAAAGATGGTTGATGAGAGGCAGAAAAAGATTCTGGGAATCATTATGGCTGTTATTTTGCTTATTTCCATGTACTTTGTGGCAAAGGAGGGGGCCGCATATGTTAACTCCGGTCAGGTAAAAGGAGAGAGGAACGAAAATAAAAAGGAAAAGTTCTGTGTGGTAATTGATGCAGGGCATGGGGGCGCAGACCCAGGCAAGGTGGGCATCGACGGTTCTTTGGAAAAGGATATCAATCTGAAGATTGCAATGCGCCTGAAAAGTCTTTTGGAAGCACAGGACATTAAGGTGGTGATGACCCGCACGGACGAGGGCGGGCTGTACGATGAAAATGCTTCCAATAAAAAGGTGCAGGATATGAAACGCCGCATTGCCATAATAGAGGAGGCGCAGCCGGCGGCAGTAGTCAGCATTCACCAGAACAGCTACCATGAGGAATATGTCCATGGGGCGCAGGTATTCTATTATGAGACAAGTAAAACGGGGAAAGAACTGGCGCAGCTGATACAGAACCGCTTTGTCGTCAATGTGGATCCGGAGAACCGGCGCGAGGCCAAGGGGAACAATAGTTATTATCTGCTGAAGAAAACCAGCAGGCCCATTGTCATTGTGGAATGCGGATTTCTTTCCAACAGACAGGAGGCGGAGAAGCTGAATTCCGAAGAATATCAGGAAAAAGCGGCATGGGCGATACATATGGGGATACTGCAATATCTGAATGTGCAGTAGTCGGGCATTGTGAGATGCGACGGGGGGTATGAATCAGGATGGATAGGGAACTAATGAAGAAACTGCAGGAAATATCACCGGAGGAGCAGGCATATCTGGATGGGTCAGGAGCTGTGAAAAGGGATATTTATACCGTTAAAGATGCGTTTGAGATTGATGCCGGACTGCTGCTTCAGGAAAACCGGCTGATAACGGTTCGTACGCACAGCCGGTTTATTGATTTTCCTCCTCATAGGCACAATTATATTGAGATTATGTATGTCTGTCAGGGAGGAATCACTCATTATATAGACGGGAAGGAACTGACTATGGAGCAGGGAGATATGCTGTTGCTGAACCAGCATGTGCGCCATGGCGTACGGCGGGCAGAATACGAGGATATTGGCATTAATTTTATTGCCCTTCCGGAGTTCTTCGACATACCGCTGCAGATGCTGAAAGAACAAAATGTAATTGCTGATTTTCTTCTGAATACTTTCCGGTATAATCATCCGGTTTCTCATTATCTGCTGTTCCGGCTGGGGAACCAGAAAGCGATAGAGAACCTGATGGAAAATATGATTCGGTCAATCATAGAAGGAAATCCGGGAGAGGACAGCATTAACCAGTATTCCATGGGGCTTGTTTTCCTCTATCTTATTAAGCATATGGAACATTTGGAACACAATTCTTCCCAATGTTATAAGGATGTAGTGGTGCAGGCTACCATGAAATATATCGATACATGGTACCGGACGGCGAACTTGGGGAAAGTGGCGCAGGATTTCAACCTGACCGTTTCCGCGCTCAGTAAGATGATTAAGAATCAGACCGGATATACTTTTCAGGAACATCTAATGCGGAAACGGTTTCAGAAAGCAGTCATCTATCTGGTAGAGACGGAACTGCCGGCGGATGAAATTGCGGTGAATGTAGGATACGAAAATATTAGTTTTTTCTACCGGCAGTTCAAACAGAGATACGGAATGACACCGCGGCAGTACCGGATTGCCCATAAAGAGGACGGCAGCATAAGAATTTAATCCTGCTGTTTCCGCTGTCAAATGAGGCAGCCATAATGCTTTTCTCCTTTCATAACTTGTGGTAATATATTTTATGATAGCACCGAAACGGATGCCTGAATTGTGTTTGAAAAGCACTCCCGCATTTTGAAACATGCTTTAGGCAACCGTCTTATGGTGATAGGCATTGGAATTTCCCTTGATTGGATGGGAATGGATATGGGAAAGGAGAAAGGCGGAAAAATGAAAGAGATACTTATGATGGTCTTGGCCGATTGTCCGTATTGCAGGCAGGCGGAGGGTATGATAAAGGAACTGCAGGAAGAAAATGTGCAATATGGAAAGCTTCGGATTAAACGGGTGGACGAAGAGGAAAATCCGAAACTGGCAGAAACTTTGGACTATTACTATGTGCCAAGCTTTTTTGTGGATGGCAAAAAGCTGATGGAGGGTGTGCCTACCAAGGAGAAGGTGAAGGCCGTCTTGGATGCTGCCATGGAATGATAATACATGGGGAAGGGAAAATGTGCAAAAAGAATTCATGGAAGCTGATTGGCTGTGCTGTCCTGCTGCTTTTGGGACTTGCGGTTTGGATGGCTGCTGCAGGCAGGGAAGGCGGTGCCCGGCCGGCAGCACAGATTCGGGAAAGTGCAGAAATGCCTGTGTTTATTGAGTCCTGCAGAATAGATAAAGAAACGGAGAAAGTTGTTGTGAAGGTTTCCGCAGAAGGGATTCCGGAAAGCGACGATGCCTATTATTATTTATTTGCCTTAAATCCCTATGAGGAGGAAATTGCGGAGGGCAGCCCGTTTCTGCGCAGGGAAAAGGAAAAAGAGACGGTATTCCATACAGACATGAAACTGCTCTGTAAGTATGTGGTGGCGGTAAAAAGGGACGGGCATTATGAGGCAGTAAGCAATCCCCATTATATAACCAATCCGGAGGCTGTGTCCGTATTTGTGTCAAACGGGCAGCCTCCGTCCGGGAAGAAAGGACTGCTTATTGATCCGGCCAAGCTGCTGCACCCGGAACTGGAGGAATTGGGAATTCAGCATGCTGCTTATAATATTCCTGTTTCCAGAATATTAGGCCATGATAACGAAGACATTTATGAAGCCGTTCATTACAGCTATGAAGGAAAGGATTATGTGTTTAACGGGCGGGTCATGGCGGAGTATGATTTGATATTCCGTACGCTCACCGGAAAAGGGATAGAGATTACTGCAATCATACTGAATGATTATTCACCGGAATATCCGTGGCTGGTGCATCCGCTGGCGCGTTCCGGCATCGGGAAGTCGCCCTATTATGCATTTAACGGCAGTGAAGGGCAGGGGGCGGAATATCTGGCGGCGATAGCGGCTTTTCTGACCGAACGGTATTCCGGGGTGATGAACGGCAGGGGAGTGGTGTCCAACTGGGTCATCGGAAATGAAATCAATGCAAGAAAAGAATGGAATTATATGGAACATGTGGATTTGGAGACTTATGTGCGGGAATATGTAAGGGCATACCGGATTTTCTATAATTCCATTAAGAGTGTGAACAGTGCCTGCCGAGTCTATATTTCGTTGGATAATCAATGGAATAGGGTGAATATCCTGACAAGAAGCTATAGGGCAAAAGATGTATTGGATGAGTTTAACCGCCAGATTAAGGAAGAGGGGAATATTGATTGGGGGCTGGCCATTCACCCTTATAATAAGCCGCTGACGAAAACAGATACTTGGAACCGGTCCTTTTATGTGTGGGAGTCGGAACATACACCTGTGGTCACTATGGATAATATTCATGTGGTGACCGATTATATGCAGCGGCAGGAGTTTCTGACCGACGAGGGACAGGTACGTCCGATCACGCTGAGCGAATTGGGATATACTTCTTCCGAAGGGGAGGAACTACAGGCAGCGGCCATTGTGCATGCTTACAAAGTGGCGGAAGCGAATCCGCACATAGACTCGGTTCTGTTTTCCAGACAGACTGATGCGGAGGAAGAGGCGGAGCGGCTGCGGCTGTATCTTGGCATCGACCATATGGACGGTTCCCACAAATATGCCTATGAGGTATTTTGCCATATGGATACGGAAGAGGGGGAAAAATATACGGAGTTTGCGAAAGATATAATAGGTATCGAAAGCTGGGATGAAGTGACAGGAAAATAGTAAGAAAGAGAAGGAATAGGGGATACGGAGAGATTACGGGGGAAGAAAAATAATTGATAAAATATGCGGGAACAGCTATTCAACGACGCAGATAAATGGTATACTGCATGGAAATGTGCAAATTCAGGAAATGGATGCGCTATAGGAAAGGCGGTATTGCGGTTATGGCAGGGCAGGAGGAACATATTTTCCGGGAAAAGCTGACTACGGAGAAGGATATTGATGAAGATGTGTTGGTGGAGAGTTTCAAGCGGAATGAAAATAATAGCCTGAAGATTCTGATAGGGATTTATAAGGGGCAGTATTTTCAGCTCTTCCTTTCGGTGTTTTTCTTTGCGGTAAAACACTCACCGGTATGGGTACTTCCCATAGTGACGGCAAATATTATTAATATTGCTACGTCTCCGGACGGCAATGCACTGCGCGGTATCTGTCTGAATGCTGCGGTTATGATGATACTTATGGTGCAGAACGTGCCTACGAATTATCTGCATGTATATTGTTATGCAAAGGTGGTCAGGAATGTGGAGTGCAGGCTGCGCAGCGCCATGGTGCGCAAGCTGCAGCAGCTTTCCATTACATATCATAATGAGATGCAGTCGGGACGTTTACAGTCCAAGATTATGCGGGATGTAGAGCAGATTGAGACGCTCTCCTCACAGATTTTCATATCGGTGCTGAGTATTATCATGAACATTGCCGTATCGTTCGGCGTAGTGCTGGGATCCTCGCTGACGGTTTTCTGGTTCTTTCTTGCTACGATACCGGTGGCGGTGGTCATCCGGAATGTGTTCCGGAAAAGCATCAACGCAAGGAACAGGGATTTCCGTAAGGAGATGGAAGAAACATCCGTCAAGGTAATGGAAATGGTGGAACTGATCCCGGTGACCAGGGCACATGCCTTGGAGGATAAGGAAACGGCCAGATTGGATGAGCAGCTGAGAAACGTGGCAGAGAGAGGTTTCCGGCTGGACATTATCCAGTCTTATTTCGGTTCCATCAGCTGGGTGGCATTTCAATGCTTCCAGGTGGCCTGCCTTGCCTTTACCGGCTATCTGGCAATGAAAGGGACGATACGCCCAGGGGATGTGGTAATGTACCAGACTTATTTTTCCACCATTGTCAATCAGGTCAGCAATGTGATAAACTTGCTGCCGGTGATTGCAAAGGGACTGGAATCAGTGAATTCCGTAGGCGATATCCTGCTGTGCGCCGATGTGGAGGAGACGGGGAACCGGCAGAAAATCAAAGAGGTAAAGGGAGATATCGAATTCAGGGATGTCTGTTTTCAGTTCAGGAATGCGGATCATCCTGTTATCAGGCATATGAATTTTTCCGTAAATGCCGGGGAGACGATTGCGTTTGTAGGCGCTTCGGGAGCCGGGAAAACTACCGTAATCAATCTGGTCATTGGTTTTCTGAAAGCAAATTCCGGGCAGATCTTGATTGACGGAAGGGATATCGGCACATTCAACCTGAGAAGTTACCGGCAGCATATTGCGGTAGTGCCCCAGACGCCGATTCTGTTTACGGGGACGATCCGGGAAAACATTACCTATGGGGCGGCGGATATCAGTGATGGGGCCTTACGGGAAATTATAAAGGCAGCCAATCTGGAGGAATTCGTGGATTCCCTGCCGGAAGGAGTGGAGACGAAAGTGACGGAACACGGGGCAAACCTTTCCGGTGGGCAGCGGCAGAGGATTTCCATAGCAAGGGCGTTTGTGCGGAACCCGAAAATCCTCATTTTGGATGAAGCTACATCGGCACTGGATGCGGTTTCGGAGAAAAAGATTCAGGACAGCGTGGAACGGTTGGTGAAGGATAGGACAACGCTTATTGTGGCACACCGTCTTTCAACCATACGCAATGCGGATAAAATAGCCGTGGTGGGAGAGGGAGGGCTGTTGGAATTCGGCAGTTATGATGAATTAATGGAGAAACAGGGGGAATTCTATAAGATGAGGGCATTGCAGGTATAGAACGGCATAATCGTTTGCGGCAAAAGCATGGAGTATGGCTGATGTATGTCCGATTGGTTCGGGGCATGCGGGGATAAACGGAATTCAATAGTGAATGTAAGAAAGAAGAGTACGATATGAACGAGCAGAAGCAGGAGTTGATCAGCATAGTAGTGCCTGTGTATAACATTATGGACTGTCTGCCAAGATGTGTGGAGTCAATCCGCCGCCAGACTTATCCCAATTTGGAAATTATTCTGGTAGATGACGGCTCCGACGACGGGACGGAAAAACTGGTGGATGAACTGGGAACGGCGGATGGAAGAATCAGGGTATTCCATAAGCCTAACGGCGGGTCATCCTCGGCCAGAAACTTGGGAATCCGGCAGGCGCGCGGGAAGTATATCGGCTTCGTGGACAGCGATGATTTCATCGAGCCGCAGATGTATGAGAAATTAATGGAATGCATCCGGAAGGAAAAAGTGTCTGTGGCTCAGATTTCAAGGGATGAAATAGACGAGCAGGGGAACCGGATTCCGGATGTCTGTATTCCTCCGGATAAGGCTTATGTCTGCCTGCCGGAGCAGTTTATGCGGGAACTTTTGCTGCACAGGGGGGATTGTTCTTACTGTACGAAGCTGACGGACCGGCGGCTTTTTGACAGACATTGTTTTCCCGAAGGGGTTCTGAATGAGGATTTTTTCCTTTTGGTGGAGATGCTTGGGGAAATAGAGGGGATTGCGGTATTGCCGCAGCAATATTATCATGTATATTACCGCACGGGCAGCAACACGAGGAAAAAATCCAGAGAGGAATTTTCCAGAGTCTTTATGGATATTGTGGACAATGCGGATATGGCTGAAAGAGTGGCGGCAGAGAAATTTCCGGCTTTACGCGAAGAGGCGGTACGGTTCGGGCTGTATCAGCGGCTGGACTATATGCTGCATATTCCGGTGAACAGAATGGTCAGGGAGGACAGCTTCTATGTTTCCGTCAAGAAATATCTGAGGAGACATCTGGCAGACACGGTGCGGAATAAGTATCTGAGCCGAAAGAATAAGATATACCTTCTTTTGCTCACCGCTGCGCCGAAGACGGTTCGGCGTGTGCATGGATGGAAGATGCGCCGCAAAGAAAGATTGGCAGGGCATAAGAAAGCCGGAAACAAGGTGTAGATAAGCCGTTACAGGGTATAAAGCAGGGGCAGGGTAACGAAGGCGGATTAGGGAGCAGGAAAGGCAGAAGCGGGAAAATGGGGAAAGCGTGAAAGACAGCCGGGAGCAGGCGTGAAAGACAGAGCCGGGAAAACGGGAAAGGCGTGAAGGACAGCCGGGAGCAGGTGTGAAAGGCAGAGCCGGAAAATGGGGAAAGGCGTGAAAGACAGCCGGGAGCGGATAGGAAAGGCAGGGCCGGAAAATGGGGAAAGGCATAAAAAACAGTCGGAGGACGGACGAAGGGCTGCGGTCCGGCAGAAAAGAGAAAAAAACAGCCGGAATGAAATCTGCGGGATGGGACAGAGGGAAGTGGGCAGCGGCATTTGCGGCATTGCTTCTGCTGCAAGTCATGGTGATCATTTACTTTGGCGGCAGGAAAACGGGGTTCCATGAAGACGAATATTATTCTTTTTATTCTACTAACCGAACTGCCGGGCTGTATGAACCGGACCGGGAATGGGTGGAGAGAGATTCGTTCCGCAATGAATTTGTGGTTCTGCAGGGAGAGCAGTTCCGTTATGGCTTGGTGGCCACGGTGCAGTCTTGGGATGTGCATCCCCCCTTTTACTATTTTATTTTACATACGGCCTGTTCCGTATTTCCGGGAGTATTCAGCAAATGGCTGGGAATCGGGGTAAACCTGGCGGCTTTTTGCCTGAACTTCTGCCTGATTGCCTGGCTGGCTTATATGGTGAACGGGCGGAATAAATGGCTGGCATGGGTTGCGGCTGCCGTGCATGGGTTTAACCCGGTGATTATTTCGGGGGTTATGTTTATACGGATGTATGAATGGCTTACGGTATTTGTGCTGCTGTGTGCCTGTCTGCATGTAAAGGCAGTGCTGCAAAAGGGAAAATCGGGCTTTATCCGCTTTTTGCTGCCATTGATGGCAGTCAATTATCTGGGATTCCTGACGCAGTATTACTATATTATCTTTTTATTTTTTATGGCTGTGGGATATTGTTTACAGAAACTATGGATGATTTCCGCCGGCAGAAGCAAAGATGCCGGCAGAGGCATTTGGCGGCTGCCTGAGAAGGAAATGCTGAAAAGCGGGTTTTGGGAGTGCATGAAATACGGATGCGCCTGCGGAATCTCTCTTTTGCTGGCAGTGGTCAGCTATCCTGCAAGCCTGTCCCATATTTTTCGGGGATACCGGGGGACAGGGGCGGTTTCGGAATTTCTGGATGCCGGAAATACGGGGGGACGGCTGAAATTTTTTGCCGGGCTGATGAACGACTATTTATTTGCCGGGTATCTTTGGCTGTGGCTTGCCGTGATAGTATGTATGGGAATTGCCGTATTTGTAAAAGGAAGAAAGGCGGGAGCAAGAGTAGGTACTGTATGCCGTGCGGAGACGGGAAATGGGCTGGCGTATGCGCAGGAAACCGTGCAAAGAAAAGAAGAACTTACGGCATTCCTGATGCTCTTCTTTGCGGCAGGGGGGTATTTCTTTGCGGTATCTAAGACGGCTCTTCTGCTGTTTGAGACATCTAACCGTTATCAGCTTCCGATATACGGTATCGTGCTGGTGCTGACAATTTCGTTGTTGGCCAAGCTGTGGAAGCGTTTGGCTGATTTCTGCTGCGTAGAAGATGCTGCGGGCAGGAGCCGCTGGCTGGCGGCAGGGAGCATTGTGCTGCTGCTTTTGTTTCTGGCGGGAGATGTGCATGACATCATTGCCGGGAAAATGATTTTTCTCTATGAGGAGGATGCGGAGAACGTAAAATATGCCAGAGAGAATGCACATAGGCCGGTTATTGTCCTTTACAACGATGCCACGCCTTATCATGTATGGTGGCGGGCACAGGAACTGATGGAGTACGACAGGATATATTTTGCCAGCGAGGGCAATAAGGAACCGATTACGGATGATGCTATCTGCGGCAGCGACAAGGTGGTTGTCTATGCGGCAGATTATGATACGCAGAAGGAAAGCCTGGATAGGATACTCGAAAGCAACCCGGGGCTGAAAGGCTATCGGCTGGTTTCGCGGAAGTCATTGTGGAGTATTTATGAGTTTGAGTAGCGTCCATTGGCGGTTTTTATCCGCAGTTTTCGGCTTTGTGCCTTTGCTGCCGTTTCCGCCGAGAGCATAGGGGCAGCCTGCACATCCGGCAGGAGAGCCGGGGGATACAGAAACGGAAATTTTTCAGA
>CAJUIM010000046.1 GCA_910586275.1 uncultured Lachnospiraceae bacterium
GCGCTCCCGCTGCCGCCGTCCCGCAAAAAAATCCCTCCCGTGCGTCCGCCTCTCACACAACATTCAGGCTGAACTGTTACCACTTTATTACAAAATCTTCTTTTTTAACTTGACACATCCATACAGCCATGCTAAACTGACGGAGTGCCGCGATTTAGCATGGCACAGTGAAAACGCAGTAAAGCGCATTTCGTTTATCGGCGGTCCGTACGGAATGTATATCAGAGCGTGTCTGGTTTCCCACAAATTGTGAAGCACATCTGCCAGAAAGCAATTTTCAGATACGTTCCGGGGAATGTTCATATATACTGCGCAAAACATATAGGCAAAATGGAGGAGCAATATGAAAAAGATTATGGTAATGGCATGTACGGCAGTACTGGCAATGGGACTTCTGACGGCATGCGGAAATAAGGCAGAGGATGGGGCGGCAGGAAGCGCGGCACCGGAAGAGAATGCAGCGGAAACGGAAAATGCAACGGAAGAGAGCGGAGCGGCTTCGGCGGATAAAGAGGGCGGCAAAACATTTACGGTAGGTTTTGATGCGGAATTCCCGCCATACGGATATATGGATGAGAACGGAAACTATACCGGATTTGACTTGGAACTGGCGGCAGAAGTATGTACGCGGAACGGATGGGAATTTGTGGCACAGCCTATTGACTGGGATGCCAAAGATATGGAACTGAGTTCCGGTTCCATTGACTGCATCTGGAACGGATTTACGATGCAGGGCAGGGAGGATGCATATACATGGAGCGTGCCTTATGTGGACAACAGCCAAGTATTTGTAGTGCCTGCAGATGCAGGAATTTCCACTCAGGCGGATTTGGCAGGAAAAGTAGTGGGCGTGCAGAAGGATTCTTCCGCACTGGCGGCATTGGAGACAGATGCGGCTGCGCTGGCAATTACGTTCGCCGATTTACAGCGTTACGGGGATTATAATTTGGCATTTATGGATTTGGAGCAGGGAGCCATAGATGCGTTGGCCATTGACATCGGTGTGGCAAATTACCAAATCAGTTCCCGTGGGGATGCATTTGTTATTTTGGAAGAAAAACTGGCAAGCGAGCAGTATGGCATCGGATTTAAGCTGGGCAATGATGAACTGAAAAATCAGGTAGAGGCTACTTTGCTGGAAATGGCAGAAGACGGCACATTTATGGAAATCGCAGAAAAATATGCTGATTTTGGCCTGACAGACAGTGTATGTTTAGGAAAATAAAAAGAAATGGACGCAAGAAAGAGGGAAAAAGGCCGCTGCGGCAGATAGACAGCGGCCTTTTCCGACAGCAGCTGACGGGAATGATTTTCCGGCATGCTCTGGGAAAGGTATAGGAAGAGACTATGAGCGTAACAACGATGCTTTTGCAATTGACAGGAGGAATGGTGACCACTGTGGAGATTTTTTTCCTGACATTATTGTTCTCCCTTCCTTTAGGATTGGTGATATCTTTTGGAAGAATGTCCAAGATGGGTACGCTGCGGGCAATAAGTAAATTTTACATATCCGTCATGCGCGGCACGCCGCTGATGCTGCAGCTGATTGTCGTATATTTTGCGCCCTACTATGTATTTGGCATCAGGATATCGCCGGGATACCGCTTTACGGCTGTCATTCTTGCTTTTGTGCTGAACTACGCGGCGTATTTTGCGGAAATCTATCGTTCCGGGATAGAATCCATGCCGGTAGGGCAGTATGAGGCGGCAAAGGTATTGGGATACGGCAGGGCGCAGACCTTTTTTAAGATTATCCTGCCGCAGGTAATCAAAAGAATCCTGCCGCCGGTTACCAATGAGACTATTACGCTGGTAAAAGACACTTCTCTTGCTTTTGTGCTGGCCGAGGCCGAGATGTTTACCATTGCAAAACAGATTGCGGCGAAGGAGACAAGCATCGTGCCCCTTATGGCCGCGGGAGTTTTCTACTACATCTTCAATTTGGCAGTGGCCGGATTTATGGAATATGCGGAAAAAAAGATGAACTATTACCGCTGAAACTTTTCCGTCCATAGGGACGGCTTTTCATCATGCGGAAGCTTACTGCCGAAAGGAGCAAGGATAGGAAAATGAATTTACTGGAAATCAACCATATGAAAAAGGGATTTGACGGGTTAGGAGTATTGGAAGATATCTCTCTGTCCGTGCAAAAAGGAGAAGTCGTTTCTGTCATCGGCCCTTCCGGATCGGGAAAATCCACATTGCTGCGCTGTGCCACGCTGTTGGAGAAAATGGACGGAGGGGAACTGAAATATTTGGGAGAAGCCGCTGCTTGGGAAGAGAACGGGAAATGCATTTATGCCGGCAGGCAGAAATTAAAAGAAATCCGGAAGCACTTTGGCTTAGTGTTCCAGAATTTCAACTTGTTTCCCCACTATACCGTCATGAAAAATATTATAGACGCACCGGTAAGCGTGGATAAAGTCCCCAAAAAGGAAGCAGAGGAACGTGCCGTAAAGCTATTGTGCCAGCTTGGCTTGGAAGACAAAAAGGACGCTTATCCATATCAGCTGTCAGGGGGACAGCAGCAAAGAGTATCCATTGCAAGGGCATTGGCACTGCAGCCCAAGATTCTCTTTTTTGACGAACCTACTTCGGCTTTGGATCCGGAACTGACGGGGGAAGTGCTGAAAGTAATTAAGGAACTTGCCAAAGAGCATATGACTATGATTATCGTAACCCATGAGATGCAATTTGCCAAAGAACTGTCCGACCGCATTATTTTCATGGAGCAGGGAGTCATCCGCTGTCAGGGAACCCCGGAAGAAATATTCTCGGCATCCGATGAGAGAGTGAGGGACTTTATCGGGAAATTCACCTTATAAGGGCACAGCTTGGCAAACCCCTTTTAATCGGTTGCGCAATGCTTATAGGAATGGTATAATGCTGAAATATGGTATTCGATACAGTCAGAAAGCACGGATGGCAGACCGTTCCGCAAAAACCACGGAACCCATACTGCCGGAGGAGGAAAAGTGGGAAGAAAGAAGAACGGCCATATCGTAATCGGATATGATTTGGGTGACAATTATGCTCAGATCAGTTATTATCTGCCGTCGGCGGAAGACGTGGAGACACTTGCGGTAGTGGCAGGCAGCGAACAATATAATATACCGATGATGCTGTGTAAGCGGAAAGGGATAAGCCAGTGGTTTTATGGCAAGGAGGCAGTGCGGGCGGCCAATGAGCAGGAAGGATATCCGGTGGAGAATCTGCTGGAGGCAGCCTGGAAGGGGGAAAGTATTATTATAGAAGAGGAAAGCTTTGACCCGGTGGCTCTGCTGACGCTGTTTGTGAAAAGAAGCCTGTCGTTACTGAATATCATTACTCCTCAGGAATATCTGGACGGAGTGATGTTTACCGTGGAGAGGCTGGATGAACGTATGGTGAAAGTGCTGTCCCAGGTGGCGGCGAATCTGCAGCTGAAGACAGATAAAGTATATTTTCAGAGCCATGTGGACAGTTTTTACTATTTTACTCTTGCGCAGGAGGAATCACTCTGGGCTTATGAAGTGCTTTTGTGCGAGTATGACAACCGGATTCTGCGGCTATACCGTTTTGAATGCAACAGGAAGACTACGCCCCGGGTGGTTTTTATAGAAGAGGACGAAAGGTATGATATGCAGCGGGAAGAGGATGAAAAGGGAGAACTGCCCACAACAGGCTTGGACCGTGTTTTCTCCCGCATCGTAAAAGAAAAATGCAATGGGCGGGCAGTTTCCGGCGTGTATCTGATCGGTGACGGATATAAGGACGGCTGGGCGGATGAATCACTGCACTATCTTTGCCGGGGGCGGCGTGTTTTTCAGGGAAATAATCTGTACAGCAAGGGTGCCTGCTACAGTATCTGCGAGAAGCTTGGGCTTAGGGAGGGCAGGGAAGGATATGTGTTCCTGGGCAAGGACAAGCTGGCGGCAAATGTGGGGATGCGGCTGCTGCGCCGGGGGGAGGAAGCTTATTTTGCCCTTATGGACGGCGGTACGAATTGGTATGATGTAAAAAAGGAATTTGATGTGATTCTGGAATCGGGGGATACGGTTTCGGTTCTGCTGACTCCTCTCAACGGAGGGGAGCCAAAGGAAATCAATGTTGTCTTGGACGGCATTCCCGAGAGGGAGGACTGGACGGTCCGCCTCAGAATCATAACACAGATGCTTTCCAGGACGCAGTTCCGGGTGAAAGTATCGGATATGGGATTCGGTGAATTTTTTGCTTCCACCGGGGCGGAGTGGGAGAAAAGAATTGAGATTGTTTAAACGGAAGGAGAACCGGCATGGGTAAAATATTGCTTTGCATGGGAAAATATGCAAAGGAACCTTTTTTCATGGAAAAAATCTGTGTGAATCTTTATTCCGTTGAGGAATTGTGCTATTGCCTGCTGAAAAATGCATATATGGTGGATCAGGAGATTATGGACGGCAGGCTGGAAGAGTGGCTGACGGAGGAGTGCGGGCTGCAGGACCTGGCCGCGGAACTGGGGGAAATGGCGAAAGACGGGTGCACGGTAGGCAGCTATGCAAAAGCCATTTTGGAATATGTAGGTTACGGAGATCCGGAAATAAGGGAAAAGGCGGCAGAGACGATGGAAGAGGGACGGGATATGAGTCTCTATGAGAAACGGAAATCCCGTGCCGATTATTTGGCAGGCCATAAGAGGTATACCTCTGCCCTGAGAAGCTATGACAGTCTGTTGGAGGAATTGCCGGAGGCGGAGAAAGCACTGCGGGCCAGGATACTGCATAATCAGGGAGTTGTTTATGCACAGATGTTCCGTTTCCGGAGCGCGGCACAGTGTTTTCGTGAAGCTTTTGACTGCGGCGGAGGAGACGAAGAGTATGTCAGCTTTTTGGCTGCCAACCGGATGCGCATGGAGGAAACGGAATATGTAAGTTTTGCGGCAGAGGGCGCACAGAAGCGTGAACTGACATTGGAAGTGGAAAAAATCATGGAGGATGCGGCAAAGGAGTTTGAAGGGACAGAGGAAAGCAGGATGCTTTTTACCCTTGGAGTATGCAGAGAGGAGAACTATTCGGTGTCTTATTACGATGAGACAGAGAGGATTGTCCATGTACTGAAGGAACATTACAGGGAAATCACGGCAGAATAACAGGGAAAAAGTATGGGATTGTTTAAGAAAAATTGGCTGAAAGGGCTGCGGCTTTTTCGGAAGACGGCGGAATATGAGGAAGACGATCAGGACTGGGGCAGATGGGAAGACGACATACAGGAGCGGAAAGGGCAGGAAGCAGAGGGATGGGGAGGCCTGAACTTCGGCGGCCGGCAGCCGCTTCGCGGTTTTGACGTGCATGATGCGGCTCAGAGACAGGAATATGTGCGGAACTGTCTGGATCAGATGGGCGAGGCGGCAAAAGAACTGGAAAGCTTAAGCTTTGAATATAATATGGTGACTTCTTATCTGAGGGATATGGAGGAAATAGAGGCTCTTCCGGAAAACGAACGTGCAGAGCTGAATGCAGCGGCTCAGAAGATACAGGATTTGGAAGAACGTCAGGATGTCTATCTGAAGAAAAAGAATCGGATGAGCGATGAGAAATACCATCAGATGGAACGGATGGAAGAGGAAGCGGAGGAAGGCTGCCGGAAACTGGCGGAAGCAGAGGATTACCAGAACCGCATAAGGCAGGATATGTCCCGTCTGGACGGAGAAAAGCATGCGTATTATTACCGGAGGGGCGAACTGCGGGGAGCCATAGCGGATGCGAAGGGGATGGCAGTCATCTGCTCCATGGCATTGGTAGTCTGCTTCGTTATATTGTTTACGCTGCAATATGTATTGGACATGGATACCCGGCTGGGTTTTCTGCTCACTGCCGGCCTTGCGGCATTGGTCATAATGGCTTTGTACCTAAAGTACACGGATTCGGTGAGGGAACTGAAACGGGTGGAAAAGGGAATCAACCGTATCATTATGCTGCAGAACCGGGTAAAAATCCGCTATGTGAACAATACGAACTTATTGGACTATCTTTATATGAAGTATCATGTGTCCAGCGGAAAGGAACTGACCGGGCTTTGGGAAAAGTATAAGGTGGAAAAGGAGGAACGCAGGCGTTACCGGGAGGCGGAACTGGAGTTGGATGACTGCCATCAGGAACTTCTGAACATCTTAAAATGCTATCAGGTGAAAGACCCGGCCATCTGGCTGCATCAGACAGCGGCCATTCTGGACAATAAGGAAATGGTGGAAATCCGCCACAATTTAATTATACGCAGGCAGTCCCTGCGGAGGCGGATGGATTACAATAAGGAAATGATCATCAATAAGGCAGAAAACGACATTAAGGAGCTGGCCGAGAAATATCCTCAGTATGCGGGAGAACTGGCCGGCATGGTCCGTAGGTAATGTTTTTGCCAGAACTGACAATATTTTATTTCCCTTTTCGGAATTGCGTGACCACAGGAGGTTCGTGAATATGGTGATAGTGTTGATGGGAGAAAGCTGTACCGGAAAAACTACATTGGCAAAAGAAATCCAAGCTTCTGTAGGGGCAGATATTTACAGCGGAAAAGACTATCTTCGGCTTGCAAAGAATGAGAATGATGCAAAGAAATTATTTGTGGAGAGATTGGAAGCCGCAGTCAACGGCGGGAATGTCATTTATATCATTGCAGAAAAGGAAGGCCTTTCCCTGCTTCCGGAAAAAACTTTCCGTATTCTTGTCACGGCCGATATCGATAAGATTAAGGAACGCTTTGCTGCCCGTATGAACGGAAGACTGCCGGCACCGGTTGCCGCAATGCTGGAAAAAAAACACGGGTGCTTCGATCAGGAAGCAAATGACGTGCATATTCATAACGGAACCCCTGATGCCGCCTATGTCATTCAGGTTCTTGGGCAAAATTGATTTCCGTGGGTAAACATTTAAGTTGAATTAACTATAAGGAGATGGTATAATAAATAGATAAACTTTGATACAGAGGTAAAATAAAGTGAAAAATACGGGAAGAAAAATCAAATTTTCATTTAATTCTCCAATTGTCCTTGGCTTTACAATCATATGCTTTATCGCACTGGTACTGAATTGGCTGACGCGGGGGTGGGCGAACAATGCTGTTTTTAGCGTGTATCATTCCTCCTTGCTCAGCCCTTTTACTTATATCAGGATGATTGGGCATATTTTCGGACATGCCAATTGGGAACATTTTATCGGAAACATTATGCTGATTCTTGTGGTGGGGCCGTTGCTGGAGGAAAAATACGGATCCTCCAATCTGCTGTTTGTGATTCTTGCCACGGCCTTAGTGACGGGGATTGTCAATTATATATTCTTTCCCCATGTGCAGCTGCTGGGAGCCAGCGGCGTGGTGTTTGCCTTTATCCTGCTTTCTCCGTTTACCGGTGTGAAGGAAGGGACGGTGCCGGTCACTTTGGTATTGGTGGCATTGATCTATATTGGCGGGCAGGTTTATGACGGCTTGTTCCTGAAGGATAATGTGGCAAACTTGACGCATATACTCGGCGGACTGGTAGGGGCAGGCTTG
Source organism: uncultured Lachnospiraceae bacterium (assembly GCA_910586275.1). Classification (GTDB taxonomy): domain Bacteria; phylum Bacillota; class Clostridia; order Lachnospirales; family Lachnospiraceae; genus Kineothrix. The sequence continues at coordinate 7,504 of CAJUIM010000046.1, forward strand.
GGATATGTGATGCATAAGAACAAAATGAACAGATATTGAAGGTGAAAAAAATCCATGTTTGGACATATAAAGATTCAGGGAATGGATGATTTTTTTCTTACTTTGGATAAAAGAAGTGCCCGGGGAATCTATTTTTATAGGATTAACGGCTATAACGGGCAGATTGACGGATTTATAAAAAAATATTATGAGGCGGCCAGAGCCGGCGGGGTGGTGATTGAGGGGAGGATTCCCAATCCGGACGAAAAAAACCTTTCCTACTATCAGGAAATTATGGGGACGGATTTCCGGCTGGATATGGATTTTCTTGCCGCAGGCCTGAAGAAGTGGCTGCCAAGGATGAACGGATATCAGCGGGAACAGGTGGCTGCCTCCTTGTACGGGATTCTGGATAGGCTGGAAAAAAGCGGAAAGAACGGATATATGCTGAAAAATGCCTATATTAAGTTTATGTGCTGGCTTTATTACCGTTTTGAGAGGATTGTGGGACAGCTGGGAAATGACAGAGTGCCCAAGATTTTGTATGAGGGGGAAATCAGTTATTATGAACTGCTGCTGCTGAAAGTGCTGGCCGATGCAGGGTGCGACGTGGTTCTGCTGCAATATGCCGGGGACGGGAATTACCGGAAACTGGATGCGGATTCGGAGATGTCGGACTGTCTGGAATGGCCGGGGCTTGGAAGATTTCCGGAAGGGTTTTCTCTGCGGCAGATTCGCAGTGACATGCAGAAGCAGCTGGATACACGCAGGCTGTACGGGGTGCTGCCGGAGGTGGCGGGCTGCACGAATGCATGGATGACCGGGAATGTCTGGGAAGATATGGAGACGGCCGTTTCCGCTAGGGGAAATGACCCGAAGTTCTTTTATAACTGTTTCTGCCGGGTCAATGGGGCGGAGGACAGGCTGACTTATCTGAATGAACTTTACCGATTTCAGATGGGGCTGAAGAATGACGGGCGGAGGCTGGTGATTGTGGACGGGGAAATTCCGCAGCCCACTGTGGAAGAGGTGGGTGCCGTGCGGCGGAAGAATTATATGAAACAGGAAGATATGCTTCTGGATCTGTCCGGCAATATAAAATATGCGGCCAATGTGCAATTGCAGAGACTTATGGTAAAGGGGTTTGTGGATGTCATATCGGAGGAGGCGGCGAAGGGAGAGGCTTCCCTGAACAGGCTGACCAATCAGGCGGTGATATTGTTATGCTGGCTGAAGCGGTATCAGGATAGTCTGTTTGCCAATTGGAAAATGCCGGAAATCGGCTGCTTTATTCATATGGGAGGGTGTAGAAAAGGGAAGGAGGCGATGTTTCTCCGGTTTCTGGCGCGGCTGCCGGTGGATGTGCTCATACTTAGCCCGGATCGGAACCGGAAATGCTGTCTGGAGGATAAACTGTTATATGAAGTTACCTATGGGGAAAGCTTTCCGGTAACAAAATTCCCGCAGGAGGACGGAGGGCTGCAGATAGGCACGGTGGCCTATCAGGCCGAACGGGAATTGGATACATTGATTTACCAAGACTCCGGCATGTACCGGAACCAGCAGTATGGGAAGGCGACAGCGGTTACGCTGCGTACCACATATGAAGAAATCGCTATCTTGTGGAAACAGGAACTGAAGTACCGGCCGAATTTCAGCACGGTGGACGAGATAGTGAATCTGCCGGTGATTTTTGCCAAGGTGTCCGGCGTGAAGGAAAGAAACCTGTCAGCCTATTGGGCGGGCATCAAGGATTTGCTGACGGAGGAGACGTATCTGGTGAGACAGGTTCCATATGTGGATGCCTTGGAAGAAAATCCGGTGAAGCCATATGCGGTGCAGTTTTTCAAGAACGGAAGGCTGCAGAAGGGTAAGATAAAGCAGCATTCCTGCTATCCGTACGGTATGCTGCGGGAATCGGTGCAGGAACATATGCTGGACAAGCTGGCGATGCTGATAGACCGCAAGACGGTGAAGGGGACTTTTGAAAAAGGTACCGAATATACCATTATTGCCACAGTGCTCAATATGAAAAAGGAACTGGTACGTCTGATACAGCAGTTTGATTTTACCAGAAAAAACCCAAAAGTGATTTATATCAATACGGCGGAGAAAGCGATTTCATTGGAGGATTCGATTTTAATGGCATATCTAAACCTGATAGGGTTTGATGTCGTGTTCTTTGTCCCTACCGGATATCAAAGCGTGGAGGGGCATTATAACGGACAGATAATGGAAGAGCATCAGATCGGGGAATATATGTATGACCTTCAAGTACCTGATTTTGCATCGGTTCCTTCGGGGCAGCGGCTCACATGGCGCGAGAAACTTTTCGGCAGGAACAGGGGATGAAAGGGTTTCCGATTGTATTGGCAGAAGCGGGGCAGGAGCAGGGCATGCAGATGGACGGAACGGCAGACAGAATATGACAGCGCGGGAGACGGCGCGGAAATGAGGGAAGACTATGGGACTTGATTTTAGCAAAACAGCAGCGCGGCAGCCGATAACGGTTCCGGATACGAAAAACGAAGTGGCAGTAGTGGAAGCATATGATATTGTGGAAGATCGCCGTCAGATGAACGAGATATGGGTAAATTCTCCCGAGGTGGATGCATTGGTAAGCACGATTGAAATTGACAATCTGGAGACAATCGTGTCTTTCGGTGCGGAGGCGGCGGAGGAAATATCCAAGGCTTCCGATGTGGTACTGAACAGCATGAATATGTCACAGCTGGATGATTCCAGCGAAATGCTGAATACTTTGGCAAAGATAATGTCTAAGTTCGATATTGACGAGATCAAAGAAAATCCTACGCTGTTCGGGAAGCTTTTTGGCAGCCTGAGGAAACAGTTAGATAAAATATTGGAAAAGTACCATACTATGGGGGATGAGGTAGACAAGATTTATGTGCAGCTGAAACAGTATGAGGCGGAAATCAAACAGTCCAACCGGAAGCTTGGGCAGATGTTTGACGCTAACGTAGGGTATTACCATGAATTGGTGAAATATATCTTGGCAGGAGAGCAGGGATGCCGGGAACTGGAGAGTTACATTGCGCAAAGGCAGACGGAGATGGAAACCAGCGGGGATAACTCCATACAGTTTGAAATTCAGAGCCTGCAGCAGGCATTGATGATGCTGGAACAGAGGACGCAGGATCTGCGGACGGCGGAAAGCATTGCCATGCAGTCCATCCCTATGATTAAGACGATGGAATTCAGCAATATGAATCTGGTACGGAAAATCAATTCCGCATTCATCATTACGCTGCCGGTCTTTAAACAGGCTCTGGCGCAGGCTATTATGCTAAAACGCCAGCGCATTCAGGCGGAAGCCATGTCCGCGCTGGATGAGAAGACCAATGAAATGCTGATTAAGAATGCCAAGAATACGGTGGAGCAGTCGAAGATGACGGCAAGGCTGGCATCGGGCAGTTCCATTAAGGTCGAAACTTTGGAGACAACTTGGAGGACCATTGTGACTGGTATCGACGAGACAAAGCAGATTCAGGAAAATGCCCGGAGACAGCGCATTTCCGATCAGGCAAGGCTGGAGAATATCAAAGCAGAGTTCAGCAAAATGTATCATATGCCAAACCAAACATATTAAATATAGAAGCGGCGTCCATAGCGGTTTGGGGCGGGACAGGGCGGTTCCGCCGCAGAAATGGGCAGCAATCATTCAGAGGAGGTAAATTGATATGCCGATTAATTTAGCAAAAGGACAAAAAGTGGATTTGACCAAGGGAAATCCGGGGCTGAAGAATATTATGGTAGGCTTGGGATGGGATGTCAATGCCTATGACTCCGGGGCGGATTTTGACTTGGATGCGGCAGCATTTATGTTGGGGGAAAACGGGAAATGCCCTACGGAAAAGGAGTTCGTTTTCTATGGGAACTTGGAGCATGTCAGCGGTGCGGTAAAGCATATGGGCGACAATCTGACAGGAGAAGGGGAAGGGGACGATGAACAGATTGAAATTGACCTGACGAAGATCCCGGCCAATATCTCAAAGATTGCATTTACGGTAACGATTTATGACTCGGATGTAAGAGGACAGAATTTCGGACAGGTTTCCAACTCCTTTATCCGTATAGTGGATGAAGCCACCGGGAAGGAACTGATCCGGTATGATTTGGGCGAGGATTTCTCCATAGAGACGGCTGTGGTAGTAGGAGAACTGTACAGAAATAACGGAGAATGGAAATTCAATGCCATCGGAAGCGGATTCCAAGGAGGCTTAGCGGCACTGTGCGGCCATTACGGAATTGAAGTGGCATAAAAAGCAAGATAAAAAGCAGCATGTAAAAGTGGAAGGAAAGCATGGTTTGGGAGCGGCAGTATATTCTGCGAGTTGATTTTACTGCCGAATATTATGGAAACGGAGGTATGAAAGATGCCGGTTAGTTTGCAGAAGGGACAGAAGGTAAGCCTGACGAAAGGGAATCCGGGACTGTCCAAGGTGGTAGTAGGCTTGGGCTGGGATGTGAACCAGTTTGATACCGGAGGAGATTTTGATCTGGATGCGGCAGCATTTTTGCTGACAGACAGCGGAAAGGTATCCAAGTCGGAGGATTTTGTATTTTTTGGGAATCTGACACATCCTTCAGGGAGCGTACAGCATATGGGCGATAACCTGACAGGGGCAGGGGACGGGGACGATGAGCAGATTAAAGTAGATTTGTCGAAAGTACCTGCCAATATTTCAAAGGTTGCGTTTACGGTGACTATTTACGATGCGGAAGTAAGGCATCAGAATTTCGGGCAGGTGAACAATGCCTTTATCCGCATTTACAATGAAATGACAGGGGAGGAACTTCTCCGGTATGATTTAGGGGAAGACTTTTCCATTGAAACGGCGGCGGTATTCGGGGAATTGTATAAAAACGGCAGCGAATGGAAGTTCAATGCCATCGGAAGCGGATATCAGGGCGGCTTGGCGGCGTTGTGTGCAAATTATGGCGTGGATGTAGAATAAATTCCGCTGCAGACGGCATAAATGAGAATAGGAAAGGAGTATAATCAAATGTCAATTAGTTTACAGAAGGGGCAGAAGGTCAGCCTGACAAAGGAAAGCGCCGGGCTTTCCACAGTAATGATCGGATTGGGATGGGATGAAGTGAAGAGGAAAGGGGGGCTTTTCTCACGTAAACCGGATCCCATTGACTGTGACGCTTCGGCTATATTGCTTCAGAACGGTCATCTGGTGGACAAAGCGGATGTGGTATTCTTCGGGAATCTGCGGCATATGTCCGGCACCGTGCAGCATATGGGGGACAACCTTACCGGAGCAGGGGACGGGGATGACGAGCAGATCTTAGTGGATTTGGCCAAGATGCCTCAGCAATATGACAGGATTGTGCTGGTAGTCAATATTTATCAGGCAGTGCAGAGAAAGCAGCATTTCGGGCTGATTGAAAATGCGTTTATCCGCTTGGTGGACGGGAAGACAAACAAGGAAATGTGCAAATATAATCTGACGGAAAATTATTCGGGAATGACGGCAATGATTTTCGGCGAGGTATATAGGCACAATGGGGAATGGAAGTTCAGCGCCATTGGGCAGGGTACCAACGACCCGGGACTCGGGGAGTTAGTGAACAGATATATATAGTACGCTAGGAGGCAATTTTAATGAAGTATAACGGACTTACGGATAAGGAAGTGGAGGCTTCCCGCGAAAAATTTGGTTCCAATGCCATTCCGGATTCGGAACCTACTACTTTCTGGGAAGAATTCAAAGAAACGTTTGGTGACCCGATGATTCGGATTTTGCTGGCGATTGCAGTTTTGATGATCGTTATGTTTTTCTTCGGGTATGCGGAAATTTACGAACCTTTGGGGACGATTGTGGCGGTGCTGATTGTGGCGTTCGTATCGGCAAAGACCGGCGTGGCCAGCGACACCAAATACAGAGAACTGAAGGACAGCACGAAGAAAGACCAGTGTAAGGTGCATCGGAACGGGCTGGTTACCGTCATTGATGTGGACGATGTGGTAGTGGGCGATAAAATATTGCTGCAATCAGGAGACAAAATCCCGGCGGACGGAGTTTTGGTGTCCGGCTCCCTGCGGGTAGACAACTCCGCACTGAACGGGGAAGCAGAGGAATGCAAGAAAACAGAGACTTCGGAAAGCTTCCAGCTGGCGAACGACATTACGGGGGATACGTTTGTGGATGCCCACTCCTTATTCCGCGGTGCGGTCGTCTTTGACGGGGAAGGCATCTTGGATGTAAGGAAAGTCGGCCTGAAGACTATGATGGGTAAGATGGCCGAGGAAATGCAGGAAGAGGAGCCGGATTCTCCTTTGAAGGTAAAACTGGCAAAATTGGCAAAGCAGATTTCCACTTTCGGATATATCGGCGCCATTATCATTTCCATTTTGTATTTTGTTCATTCGATTATTGTGGGAGATGGAGTCTCTGCGTATTTTGCCCAAGGAGTGGCAGTAGTGATTAGGGATTTGGTTGATGCAGTGTCCCTTGCCATAGTTATTATTGTATGTGCCGTGCCGGAAGGGCTTCCGCTCATGATTTCTCTTGTGCTTATGCAGAATACGAGCAAGATGCTGGATCATAATGTATTGGTGAGGAAAGCGGAAGGCATTGAGACGGCTGGCTCTCTGAATATTTTATTCAGCGATAAGACGGGCACGATTACGAAAGGGATGCTGGAAGTGGTGGACTTCTTCACGGCAGACGGTATTTCCGTCGGCATACCGGAACTGAGTAAGCACAGCAAAGTAAAAGGGCTGGTGGACTTGGCCATCGGCAAAAATACTCAGTCCATGTACGATGCGTCCCATAAGGTAATCGGCGGGAACGCCACGGATCAGGCACTGATGAAATTTATCGGGGAAGCCACGTTCAATGCATTGGGCGTAAATAAGGAATATACGGTGACAGCCAGCCAGGGATTCAATTCCACCAATAAGTTCAGCCAGGCACGGATCGGCAGTCTGGGAAAGACCTTCTATAAAGGGGCGCCGGAACGGCTGCTGGCTCAGGCCAAGAAGTATCTGGACGGGGACGGCAATGTGAAGGATATGGACAAGGCTGCGCTGGATAAGAAAATCGACGAATTGGCATCCAAGGCAATGAGGGTTTTGGCCTTTGGCTATTCCGAAAAAGACATGACAGAGAGCCGGATCAATGACGACATTGTCATAATCGGGCTGGTAGGCATCCGGGATGACGTAAGGCCGGAGGCGAAAGAAGCCATTGAAGAAGTGCAGAATGCGGGCATCCAAGTAGTTATGATTACCGGCGACCGTCTGGAGACGGCAGTTGCCATTGCCAAGGATGCCGGGCTGTTAAAGGAAAGTTCGGACAGGGCGTTGTCTTCCGCCCAGCTGAATGAGATGTCGGATGAGGAAGTGAAGAAAATCATTCCTGATATCCGCGTGATTGCAAGGGCACTGCCTACGGATAAATCCCGTATGGTCCGTCTGTGCCAGGAAATGAATTTAGTAGTAGGCATGACCGGTGACGGCGTGAATGATTCCCCGGCCTTAAAGCGGGCGGATGTGGGTTTTGCCATGGGAAGCGGCACGGAAGCGGCGAAGGAGGCCGGAAAGATTGTAATATTGGACGATAACTTTAAGTCCATCAAGGATGCGATCTGGTACGGAAGGACAATATACCATAATATCCTGAAGTTCTGTAAGTTCCAGCTGGTAATCAATGTGGCGGCGGTAGTCGTCAGTGCCATTGCACCGTTTTTCGGAGTGGAGGAGCCGCTGAAGGTAACTCATCTGCTGTTCGTGAATCTGGTTATGGACAGTCTGGGCGCCATTATGCTAGGCAATGAACCGGCGCTTAAGAAGTATATGACGGAGAAGCCGAGAAGAAGAGACGAAAATATTGTCAATAGGAAAATGATGGCTCAGATTGTGACAATGGGCGCATGGCTGACGATAATCAGTTTCCTCTATCTTAAGCTTTCGTTCTTCCGTGGATTGTTTGCGGAAGGGGAGCGCGGCGATCTGCAGCACCTGACCGGGTATTTTGTATTGTTCATCGTCAGTGCGCTGTTCAACGGATTTAATGTGCGTGATGACGGTCTTGCCATATTTAAAGGGTTAAATGAAAATAAAGGATTTTTGAAAGTGTTCATTGCCATTGTGGCGGTACAGGCATTGATTGTGAATGCTGCCCTTATTCCTTTGGAAGTGTTTACTTTAATCGGGAATATGTTCAGCTGCGTGCCTTTTGGCATTGCCGGCTGGGTGGCGGTGGTTTTGCTGGCCGTAACGATGATTCCTGCGGATATGGTGAGGAAGATGGTGATAAACGGCAGAAGTTAGGTTCGGAAGGAGATATGTGCGGCAGGAATGCCGCACATTATTTTGGTTATGGTGCTGTTTGGCGTAGATTTGGACAATACATTGATATATTCTTACAGGCATGAAATCGGAGAGAAGAAAAGGTGTGTGGAGAAATATCGGGGAAAGGATGCCTCGTTTATGACAGACCGGACTTGGGAACTGCTGCGGGAAGTGTCCCGCAATGCTTTGGTAGTTCCTGTAACGACCAGGTCAGTGGAGCAGTATGAGAGGGTAGAATTGGGAATAGGCAGGCTTTCGTATGCTCTGACATGCAACGGGGGAGTGCTGCTGACGGAGGGCAGGGAAGAGACGGACTGGTATGCGGACTCACTGGAGAGCATCCGGGAGAGCAGAGAGGAACTGGAGAAGGCAGAGAAGATAATGGGAAGTGACCCTAACCGCTGCTTTGATGTCCGTAAAGTACGCGAACTGTTTCTTTTTACAAAGAGCGGGGACATAGAGGCATCGGTGAATCGGCTGAAGGAGAGTCTGAACGGCTCTCTTTTGGATGTGATCGGCAGCGGGGGAAAGGTCTATGTGATGCCCAAGGAACTGACAAAAGGAAATGCAGTCATGCGGCTGCGGGACAGACTGAAAGCGGAAAAAGCAATTGCTGCCGGCGACAGCGGATTGGATATTCCGATGCTGCGGCATGCGGATGTGGCCATTGCCCCGGCAGGATTGGAAGTGGGCCGGACCCAAGGACGGCTGATCAGGATAGGGAACGATGTTCTGTTCTCGGAGGAAATGCTGGGGCATGTCTTGCAATTGCTTTCCGGCGGATGGGCACAAACCGTGCAGAGCGGATGCGGAAATCCGCTCCGCGTTTAATCTATTCCCACACGGATGCCGCCCCGCCGTTCGGAAGGCTGGACAATGACGGATACCGGCTGATTTCCGGACCATTCGAAAGCATAGGATTCACCGGAAGCCTGTCCGATCAGGTTTTTCCAGGATAAATCCGTTTTCACCTGGGGGTCGCAGACACCTGACTGTCCCATCCAGCAGATGACGGCATCGGGATCCACGGAAATAGTATGGCGGCTCTGTATATTGCTGAGGACAATCGGGTTGCCGTCGGTCAGTATGGCCACATAGGCGTTATTGCCGGAAGCGGTCAGAGTGGAGGTGGCCAGCCCTTTCTGGGAAATTACGCCGCATCCGATAAAGCGTACATTATACTCGCAGTCCTGAGTAAAAGCCAATATATTTTCCGATTCCACGGAAACGGTTTCGCTCGGCGCCAGTTTGTAGATCAGCACATGCTGACCGTAATTTGCATAATAAGTGACGGAATCGCCGCTGAACATCACTTTCATCAGCGGCAGGTTTTCGCCGGTGACACGGCGGAGCAGGGAACCTAGGGCAGCCTGTCCGAAACTGTTCTGCGGCCCAAGCAGCAATTTTTCGAATTTATAGTTTTTGCCGCCGGCACTGTCCCCGGCAATAAAAGAACCGGCCTTAGTGAACAGCACATCGCTGCCGCTGCATGTGACTTTTAAAGTTAATTCGTTGACTGTTTCAAATGATAACATATTTCCTGTACCTTCCTATTCTGTCAAGCCGCAATCAGCTGATTATATGCATTTTGACTTATTTTCCGTTCTCAATTGCTTACTTCCACGCCGTATAATTCGCACAGCCCTGCCAAGTCTCTGGCAACTCCGTTTCCGATGGCATTGAATTTCCAGACGCCGTTGTGCAGGTATATTTCACCGATCATCATGGAAATCACATTTGAATAATAGTCCGTCATCCGGAACCCGGCCAGTTCCGCTTTGCCGTCCGCATCCAGGATGCGCACATAGGCATCTTTCACCATGCCGAAATTCAGCTTGTTTTCCAACGCGTCATTTATTGTCAGGACAAAAACAATCTTCTTCACCGAAGGGTTCAGTTTCGTGAATTGTATATCTATCATTTCCCTGTCTGCGGCATTCCCGCTGTCATGAAAGGAAGTGCTTTGATCGGGGCTGACTCTCTGTCCGTAGAACACAAACCAAGAGTCTCCCGGTACTTTGCCGCTTTCCGTCAGAAGAAAAGCGGACACATCCAAATCACACCGGGGATCGGCCGTTTCCCAGCCGAAACAGGCATGTATGGCAGGCAGTGGCCTGCCGGGGGCAAGTACCGTTTTCTGCCCTTTCCTTATCGGATTGCGGAGAGGAGGAATCTGTCTTTTTGCGGCAACGGGAACTTCCGGCCTGGTTTCTGCATGTATAGGGGCATCAGTCCCTCGTCCCGTCTGCGCCGGGACTCCTGTGCTCCGTGCCCCTGTCGGCCTGAGAGCACCTGCCGGTGCAGGAACGGCGGTATGCCCCGGCGATGTGCCGGCAGCCCTGGCGGCACCCGCAGAACCTCCGGCCCTGGCGGCATCCGTGAAGTTCCCGGCCCTGGCAGAACCTGTGGAACCGTTGGCAATCCGGGATTTATTGACGGAGAAAATAGTTTGGGCATTTACAGCCTCCTGCATAAAAGAATGATTTATATCGGAAAGTGTCTGCCGGTCAAAGGCATCCTTTGTATTCATCGGAATATCTATCATGGGCCCTCCTGAAAAAAGTCATATTATCTGTTATTATAGCGCATCCCGGGCAGACCGGCAATGGAAAAATGGCAGACAGAGAGAAATCGGTTTTGGGTTTTGTGCTTGGGCAGATGTCTGGATTCTGTCATATTTTATAAAAAACAGTATGAAAATGACGGTTTATATGTTATAATTATACCAATTTGGGATTTGCCAGTTCACGAGCCATGCGGCGCAGTTATTTTCTGCAGCGGCAACAATGTCGATGACCCGTAAGAACTGAAATGTTGCAGAAGAGGGAGGATATTAATATGAAATTATCGTATGGCAGCAGTAAAAAGGGTGATGTGGCGGAAGCCTTGAAAAATATTGCGGAACCCGAAGCGCTCTTTTTTTCTGTTGCAAGTGAAGATATGCTTGCGGAAACGGCTAAAGAAATCGAAGAGAAATTTCCGGGTGTGGCATGTATCGGAGGGGTCGGCCAAGCGTATGCAGATAGACATTTTTTTGATAATGGTCTTACGGTCATTGCCATGAAGGATCAGATTAAGGCTGCGGCGGACGTGCTTGAACAGGCATCGGTCATGCCGATGAAGTATATCAGGCGTCTGGAGGATGCCGTAAAGGCAGTGGGAGGAGAGCGGGGAAATACGGCATGCTTTGATATCTGTTCGGCCGGAGCGGATGTCCGGGCAGTGACCACACTGTCAAATTTTTTATGCCGTGCCGGATATGATTTGGCCGGAGGGACCAGCAATTCCTCTGCAGTTGCCTGCAATGGGAAGATTTATAAGGATGCCTGTGCATTTTTTATTTTTAAGAATCTGAAAGGGAAATTAAAGTCATATAAAGAAAACATATACGTCCATCCGCAGGGGGGCGAAAAGCAGTTTATGGTGACGGAGGCAGAGCCGAAGGAATACAGAATCCGCACCTTGGAAAATATATCTGCGGAAAAAGTATATACTTCCGAACTGGGAATCGGCAGGGACAAGATAACGAAGCAGACATTCAAGAATCCTTTCGGGCATGTCTGTGATTCGGATACATATATTGTGTCAATTAAGGGCGTTGAGGCAGACGGAAGCATCACCACATTCCGCCCTGCCAATAAGATGGATTTTCTTACTATACTCAGCATGGGAGACTACCGCGAAGTGGTGAAGGATACCATTTCAAGGATGAAGAATGATTTGGGCAGCGTGTCGGCAGTGCTTTCCGTCAATTGTCTGTTCCGGTATATTATGTTTCAAGAGGACGGTTACTGGGACAGCTATCTTGCAGAGATGTGCCAAGGTTTTTCGCATGCAGGATTGGTGGGAGTGGGAGAACATTACAATACGCAGTTTGTAAATCAGACAATGTGCTGTCTGGCATTTGAATAAGGGGGGCAACGTGTTTAAACTATTAGGTAAGGGATCAAAAAAGGAAACAAAGAATGAAACAAAGAGGGAAACGGGGGCGTTGGCAATACAGAGCAGGAGGGATAGTTTTGACAAGCATCCTTTGGACTATGCATTGACGAGCGCGTATAGGGTAGTGGATGAACTGGCGGACGATGTTTTTCTGACGACACAGAAAATGCGGTATGCCAACGACCAGCTGGCGGGACTGCAAAATGACATTGTGGGGCTGCGTGCGGAGGTTGGCGCGCTGGATGACGGTTTCCGGGATATTACGGCTGCGGCGGAATCATTCGACGATGTGGAAAGAGAGATTGGGCAGTCCGTGTCGGAAGCGCAGAGACAGATGGATCAGCTGAAGCAGGATTCCAATTCCGTGCAGGCAAATTTCAGGAATATGACAGAGACTTTCGAGAGGCTGCAGGATGCGCTTGACAGAATCAGAAAGAATTTGGAAGGCATCGGGGAAGTCGCCGACCAGACCGATCTTCTTGCGCTGAATGCAAGCATTGAAGCTGCACGGGCAGGGGAACAGGGAAGAGGCTTTGCAGTGGTGGCCGAAGAAGTGGGAAAATTGGCTAAGATGAGTCAGGAAATGGTGGACGGCATTCATGCAAACATTATGGAAGTGGAACAGAAAAGCAGTGAACTGAATAAATTTATTCAGGCATCGGATGAGGCTATGCTCTGCAATATGGAAAGCATGGAACAGACGGACAGATATTTTAATGAGGTAAAGGAAAGTGTCTCGGGTACGGCACAGGTCCGGGGAGCCATTGCGGATGCCGTGGAAAGAAACAGGGAATATGTGAAGAAGGTTCAGGATTCCCTTACGGCCACGGCCGGCATCTACGGAGACATTATGGACAGGATGGATATTGACGACAGTAAGAAGGGAGTGCTGATGGAATCATTCCAAAATATTATAGAACAGGCAATTGCAATGGTGGGAGAACTTCCTTAGAATGTGTCTGAAAATTGCTTTCCGACAGATGTGCGTCACAATTTGCGGGAGATTTGTGCTAAAGGAAGGGCGCATAGGCACTTTCTGCGAAAATCGGATTCCATGGTCACTCTCAGTTTGTGCTTGCATATCTTGAAATGTTTTATTATAATGTATAAGAAATAATCATGCTCTAGAGCGTGTTTGGAAATTCATTCCTGAACAGGAAACGCAGTATTGGTAAGACGGATTAAGAAAACGGAAATGATTGTAAGCAGAGGATATTTGGAGTTAAGATGAAGAAGAAAACGATAGCAGTTTTAGCCGCCGCAGCCGGTCTGACGGCAGTATTGGCGGCAGGCGGCATGTTTGCCGCAGATACGGTTATGGCCGCGGAAGAGATTGCCGCATTGGCAGACAGCACAGTCCTGCAGTCGACGGTGAATGCGGAACTGGCGGCAGTGCATAAAAATATTATCTATGACGATGCCAGCTGTACCTTAATGCTTCCCGTAGGCTATGTGGCAAGTGAGGAGACGCCGGGAATGTATCTGTCGGAACGCCATCCGGTGGATTCTTCGAATATTTACTATACGGTGTCAGAGAACGTAGACCGGAGGGGATTGGAAGAAGCCGTGGATTCCGGTGAATATAGGGAAGCGGCAGAAAGAAAGTTTAAGGAAGCCTATGGGGAAGAGGCAAAGATTACTGCATATAGCGCGGAAAAGGGAGAGATATCCGGCTGTCCGTCTTATAAGATAGAACTATCCTGTAAAGTAGGGGACATGCAGATGGATCAGCTTGTATATATGATTGCGGCAGACCATGTATATACCATTACTTATTCTCAGTCTGCGGATGACGAAAAGATGGAGGAGTTTGAGGAAAGCGCAGAGACAATACGCGTGGTATTTAAGGAGGAAGCGGAAACGGTTACTGTTCAGCCGTAAAAAATCAATTTGGGGATTGACATATGCATGAAGTAATGGTATGCTGTTAAATAGTGCAAAGTGTGTTATCAATATAACAATCAAGCAGAGTATCCACTCTCACCCTGCGGCAAAGGCTGGCAGGCGTTAATAATCCGGGACTTATCGGAAAGAAAGTGCCGTATTTGTCGGATTCCCATGACATATTTGTGAAGTGGGAATATTAGAGGCGTATGTGAAGTGGATGGCTGTGCTGTCCACTTTTTAATATGTTTGTATTTGAGGAGGGTAAAGCCATTAGCGAATTAATGATTAACGAGCAGATTAGAGACAAGGAAGTACGGGTAATTGGTGAGAATGGGGAGCAGCTGGGAGTCATGCCGGTCAGGGAAGCGATGCGGTTAGCGGATGAAGCAGGGCTTGATTTGGTTAAGATTGCCCCTACGGCAAAACCGCCTGTCTGCAAGATTGTTGATTACGGGAAGTTTAGGTATGAGCAGGCAAGGAAGGAAAAGGAAGCCAGGAAAAAGCAGAAGGTAATTGAGGTAAAGGAAATCCGTCTGTCACCGAATATTGATTCCAATGATTTGAATACGAAGATAAATGCGGCAAGGAAATTTATCGGAAAAGGGGATAAGGTGAAAATCACACTGCGTTTCCGTGGCCGTGAGATGGCACATATGGCAAACAGCAAACATATTCTGGACGATATTGCTCAGGAACTTTCCGATATAGCGACTATCGAAAAGGCACCGAAAGTAGAAGGACGGAGCATGACAATGTTTTTAACTGAAAAACGTTAATTCGTACAGTTAAAATAGACAAAATGAGTAATTGATAGGAGGAAATAAGATATGCCTAAAATGAAGACAAACAGGTCTGCTGCAAAACGTTTTAAATTAACTGGAACAGGTAAACTGAAAAGAAGCAAAGCTTATAAAAGCCATATCTTAACAAAGAAAACAAGCAAGAGGAAGAGAAACCTCAGGAAACCGGCTATAACAGATGCTACCAACGTTAAGAATATGAAGAAAATTTTACCGTATCTGTAATCCGGAAGTTGATTAAATTGTTAGGAGGAAATGGAAAATGGCAAGAATTAAAGGCGGATTAAACGCAAGAAAGAAACATAACAGAGTATTGAAACTTGCAAAAGGCTATAGGGGTGCAAGATCCAAGCAGTACAGGATAGCAAAGCAGGCTGTCATGAGAGCACTGGCATCTTCCTATGCAGGAAGAAAAGAGAGGAAACGTCAGTTCAGACGGTTATGGATTGCGCGTATCAATGCGGCCGCAAGGATGAATGGTCTTTCTTACAGCAAGTTTATGCATGGCCTGAAGATGGCAGACGTTGAAATTAACAGAAAGATGCTGGCAGAGATGGCTGTGAATGATGCGGAAGGATTTGCTGCTTTGGCGGAACTGGCTAAGAGCAAAATTGCATAAAAAATTTTATATTTGTATAATAAACTTTATATTTATAATATAAAGTTTATATATACGAATGAAATTTTGGGAGACATTATGTCTCCCCTTTTGCATTTTTACAAAAATTTTACTATTATAGGTACGGTTTTGGTGTATACTGTTATAAGAAACGTAGAATTTATGAAACCGTTCACCCGCAAAGCGGCAGGCTTGCGGCAGGAGGAAAGAGTGATGGCAGTGACAGAAAAACTGGAACCGGGAAATGTATTTCATTTTTTTGAGGAAATATGTAAAATTCCCCATGGTTCGGGCAATGTGGAAAAAATCAGTGACTATCTGGCCGGATTTGCCAGAGAGAGAGGACTGTGCTGTATACAGGATGCATGGAAAAATGTGATTATAGTGAAAGAGGCAACGGCCGGATATGAGGAGGAGCCGCCTATCATATTGCAGGGGCATATGGATATGGTGGCAGTGAAGAAGCCGGAAGCGGATATTGACATGGTGAAAGAGGGATTGCGGCTGGCCGTGGACGGTGACGATCTATATGCACAGGATACTAGCCTTGGCGGAGACGACGGAATTGCCGTGGCTTATGCGCTGGCAATTCTGGATGCGGATTATATTGCACATCCCCGGCTGGAGGTTATTCTTACCGTGGACGAGGAAGTGGGCATGGACGGAGCAAGGGAACTGGACGTATCCATGCTGAAAGGAAAAAGGATGCTCAACTTGGATTCAGAAGAAGAGGGCATAATCCTTGCCGGCTGTGCGGGCGGTGCCAGGGTGGATTGGACGGTGCCGGTAACTTGGGAGGAGCAGGAAGGGACAGCATATGAAATATGCGTCCGGGGACTGGCAGGCGGCCATTCCGGCGCGGAAATCGACAAGGAGCGTGGGAATGCAAACAGCCTGATGGGACGGCTGCTGTACGGACTTTCCGGCACCGTGCAATTCGGTCTGTCGAAACTGCACGGAGGGCTGGCGGACAATGCCATTCCCAGGGAAGCAACGGCGGTAGTCGTGCTGGAGAAGGAAGCGGCAGGCAGTGGAGTAGGGGACGGGTCTGCAGAAGAACGGTTTCTGGAAAAGATACGGGAAACAGAAGCGGAATGGAAACGGGAACTGCAGACAAAGGATCCGTTCATTGGTATTCAGGTAAAGCGGCTGGATAACGTTTCGCTGAGCTGCATAGCAGGGGAAGAGAAGGATAAGCTGCTCTGTCTGCTGTGTGCGGCGCCGAATGGGGTCCAGGCAATGAGTGCGGATATGCCGGGGCTGGTGGAGACTTCGCTGAACATGGGGATTGTGAGTCTGGAAAAGGAAAGAGCGGCGATTCAGTTTTCGGTCAGGAGTTCTCTGGAAAGCGCAAAAAAGGCATTGATCCGGAAGCTGGAGAGCATGGCGCATATGGCAGGAGCCTCTCAGTCGGTGCGGGGAGATTATCCCGGCTGGGCATACCGGAAGGATTCTCCGTTCCGCGATATGGCAGTGGAAACATATCGGAGGCTTTATGGGAAGGAACCGGAAATACAGGCTATTCATGCCGGACTGGAATGCGGGCTTCTGATGGCTAAGATGCCGGGGCTGGAATGTATTTCCATCGGCCCGGACATGAAAGATATCCATACTACGGAGGAAAAACTCAGCATTTCCTCCACAGGCAGGGTGTGGGACTATATACTGGAGATTTTGAGGCAGAAATGCGGCTGTTAAATCCGTAGGCTGCCCATACAAAAGGAGAAATTTATGGATTTGAGCAGAGGGAATATGAAAAAAATAAGAGGGCTTATTCTTTTTACCGCAGCGGTATGCCTGGCGGTGCTGAAAATAGAGGTTTTGCTGAAGAGCATTTTATTCCTGTTGGGAATCGTGAGGCCTTTTATCTATGGGGCGGCCATTGCTTTCGTGCTGAATATTCCTATGAAAGCCATAGAAAAGGGACTGTTTTCCAAGACGAAAAACCCGAAGGCGGATAAAATAAAGCGTCCGGTAAGCATTTTTCTGTCTTTTGCCGCCGTGATACTGGTAATTGTGACGGTGACGGTGACCGTGGTTCCGCAGGTGACGAAGACCATGATGGAACTGGGAAATAAAATACCGCTTTTCCTAGTGGAAGCCCAAGTCTGGCTGGAACAGCTGTTTGCTTCTCAGCCTCAGCTGCTGGCTATGCTGGAGGAACTTGACCCTGCAAAGATGAACTGGAATTCCATCGTAAACACGGTGGTAAGTTTTCTGAGAAACGGTCTGGGAAATGTGGTAAGCTCTACGGTTTCGGTAGCTTCCACCATTATAGGAGGCGTAGTCAATATCTTCGTGGCGCTTGTATTCTCTTTTTACATATTGGCACAGAAAGAGAAACTGGGCGATCAGTGGAAACGCATACTACATGCCTACTGCTCGCAGCGGGTTTATGACAGAATATTGGAAGTTTCTTTTCTGGCCGGGAAAAATTTCAGCAGCTTTATTACAGGCCAATGCACGGAAGCAGTGATTCTTGGGGCTATGTTTGTGATAGCGATGGCAGTCTTCCGGTTTCCGTATGCGGTAATGGTAGGCGTGCTGATAGCGTTTACGGCGCTGATTCCGATTGTAGGCGCTTTTATCGGCTGCTTTGTGGGTGCGTTCCTCATTATGGTAGACGATCCCATAAAGGCAGTATGGTTTTTGGTGCTTTTCATTGTGCTGCAGCAGATTGAAGGGAATCTCATTTATCCTCATGTGGTGGGAAATTCGGTAGGCCTGCCTTCCATATGGGTATTGGCGGCAGTGACGGTGGGAGGCAGCCTGATGGGAATTGTAGGCATGCTCATCTTTATCCCCATTGTATCCACGGTATATGCGTTGATCCGGGAGGAAGTAAATGAGAAAAACCGGAAGACATAACGGATTTTTGCTATGACTGGGGCATAAACCGGCCATACCCAAAGACAAAAATTGTAATAGTTCAGCCTGAATGTTGTGTTGGGAGGCGGACGCACGGGAGGGATTTTTTTGCG